>JBHLPZ010000320.1:0-2512 GCA_048885325.1 Candidatus Odinarchaeota archaeon | reverse complement strand
ATTTAGTACAGGTAAGTATCATAAACCAAATCCAATAAGTAACTTTTTTGGTCTATGTATTTTGTCTGAATTGGGGTCAATAAATCAAACGGAAGTAATAGATCCTTTAGATATTGAAATGTTTTTAGAAAATGAATTAAAAAATTTTTTGCCAGAAAAAACATCTTTAAATTTTTTTACTTTATTATCTTTAAAAATTTTGGAAAGAAACGGTGGAATTATTGTAGATAAAAGTAATTTAATTAAGCCATCAATAGAATTTAATCTAATTAACTTAGAACGCAAAAATTTCCCTGCGGATATGTTATACCATATTGGGCTTTTGAAAATGATAGATAAAGATATAAATTTAAATGCTTTTAAAAATCCTTATAATACTGAGATTAAAAAGTTGATTTCTCCAACAGGGTTTATAAATAATAATTTAACAGATACTGCTAGGGCCTTATTGATATATGATTTATTAGAATTAAGAACTGATGAATTTGCAACTATTAATACCTTACTTAATAATGTAATTAGTTGTTTTAACTTCTTTGAAAAAGCCGATTTTAAAGAAGATTTTAATTGGATGAATAATAAGCTTGCTTTTAAAGTAGAACTTCGTATGCTTTTTTGGACTTTATTAGCTTTTTTACAATTTTCAGATTATTTAGTAGGATGAATTTTATTTAAAATAAAATTTAAGAAATTTTTCACTGAAGGCTTTATTTTGTTTTCATTAACTAGTGTATTATACTTGTTAATGATTTCTTCATTCAAATCTATATCTTTTAAGGCTTTATTTCCTAATTTCATGTATTTCTCAATATCAATAAGAGGAGAATATTTCCCTATTCCGGGACAATATTCAATTCCTTTATTACTATAGAATATATCAATTCCGTATTGATTTTTAATTTCATTTTTATTTAATCTCTTAAAGGAAAAAGGAAAAGTACGGCAAAACATCGGACGTAGATTATAAATTTTACATATTTTATTTTTAATATCATAAAAATAACATTCTCCCGTCTTTTTCTTGAATAAACCTACAAAAGCAAATCCTTTTTGTGTTTTTACAGGAGATATAACCATTTTTTTGCGATTTTCTTCATTCAACTCCGTATTAAAAACATAAAATGCTAAAATGTAAATTAATTCATTAAAAGTTAGAGTTAATCCTTTTTTAATCCTTAATATGTCACTGTAAGTAATATTTACTATAGTATTACTATCTGTGCAACAATTACCACATTTAATACATTCAAATTTAAATTCATGTGATTTTTCCATGTTCAAAATATAAAAATAAAAAGTAAATAATTAAATTAATTGGTTTTAGGAATGATGATTTTCTTTTGAATTAAAGATTCCAGGGCGTCAATGATTTTGTTTTTATTATGTTCATGAACAGATTCAACAACGTAATCTAAATGAAATTCACTCTTATTTTTGGCAATCGAATAAATTACATTAAGAACCCTAGTTTCCATGGTGTTTAACTCACTTTCTTTTCTCAGCTTTGCAACTGGTATTGGTTTATTAATTACAAATGGCTCTTTATAATATAGCTCAATGTAATCTTTTATAATAGGTGGCACTAAATGTTCAAATTGATCTAAAGAACCATCCCAGTTCTCGATATGTTCACTCAACTGTAAAGTTAATCCAAGGGAAAGATGCATTATCTGTTCTTTTAATCTCTCAGATGCTTTTTCCTTAAGAACAAATACAATCCGAAGATCTTCCTTATCAAATACTAGGCAGTAGAAATATCTGAAATCTAATTCTAAAATTCTTTCTTTCGGTTGCATTTTGGATTCAGATTCTCCAACTTCAGAATTTAAATCTTTCCCTACAATCTCTTCTCCAATCGTTGTTATTGCTTGAATAAAACCAGAGAATAATTCCTTTTTATGTTTTTCAAGAATTGAATAACTTTGTGAGAAAAGGGGAATTCCACTAATTTTATTAATTACAACAATAGTTTGGATATTAGAAAGATCTTTAAATTTTTGAGTTCTTGCTAGTAATTTAGATTCTTTTTTTCTTTTTCTTGGTAGAATAACATATGACCTAAGACTTAAAGCTCCTAATATTCCTATAATAGCAATAGCAGCAAATAGAATTACCAAAAGTAATATGTTTGGTCCATTATTTTCTGAAGGAGGGTAAATTATATTAAATTGATAAAGTTCTCTTTGTTCTTCATATCCTGGAGCAGAAAAATCAAATTCCAGCATATAGGTTCCCGGTGTATCGATAAAAGCTGTATTAAATTCAATTTCATAATAACCATCTGAAAGATCGTGAACAGTATAATAACTTGGATTTGATATATTAACAGTTACATATGCCCCAGGAATTCCTTCTTCATCAAAATCTGCATAATAATAAAATTTAATGGTGCTATTTGCATTGAGTATAATATGAGATTCTGAATCTAATCTTTGTAAGATAGTGTCTTCCCCTAAATTGATACTTAATGTTATGTTACTAATCGTATACCCTGTTTTATTCATTTTAATAA
>JBHLPZ010000319.1:0-2603 GCA_048885325.1 Candidatus Odinarchaeota archaeon | reverse complement strand
TTTTAGACTAGTAATTGAATCAATATGAATGCTATTTTCTTTCTTGGATTTCTCTATTTGATCCTCCAGTTTTTTTATTTGACTTGCGAACTTTTCAATTTCAGCATTTAAACTTAAATTTATCCTTTTCAAATCTTCTTTTTCTTTTATTAATTTTTCAGTTTGTTTTTTAAATTCTTCTACTGATTCTAGTTCTTTTTTTAGATTGTCAATCTTCTTTTCCTTTACTTCTATTTCATCATTTCTAAGAGAAAGATTATCATTAAGCTCCTTTATATTCTCTAATAATTTGGCGTTGTTTTCATTTAAATCAGCCATTTGCTGGCTCCATTTTTCTAATTTAATATATTGCTCATTTACTTCAGCTTTTAATTTTTCAACCTGCTCACTGTTTTGATTTTTTTCATCCATTAATCCTGTGTATTTGTTTGTTAGTTCTCTTAGTTTACCTGTTTTTTCTTCCAACATATCTTCAAGTTCTTGGTTCTTATCTTTTATAGCCTCAAATTCTTTTAATAAATCATAACCTCCAGGTTCTGTTGGAATTTCTTCTATGGTTTTATCTTTAACCTGCTCTTTTTCAGCATCTAAAGGTTCTTTATCATCTTTTATTTCAACTATAACTTTACTAGTCTCACCTTCAACAGTCTCTTCCCAGTAGGGAGTTAATTCTTCTTTTTTCAGCATCTCATAATATCTCCCAAAAATATCATCAAAATTAAGCGCCTCTCTTTTTGGTAATAGTTCATATGCGATTCTTCTCATCATCCCCTCAAAATCTTTAGAGAGAATGTCGTCAACGGATAAAAAAACGGTAATTGCATAATTAGGTTTTCCAACATAATGTCGGAATGAAAAACCAGTATAGAAGCTTGCTATACTTATCTCATTTTCAAGTACTAATTCAGCATAATTTGGCTCCATCTTTCTCTGCATATGGTTTTCTACTAAACTTTTAAGCTTTTGGGGTGTGATACCAAGGAATTCACTGAGATTTGAAGGAAATTGAGTATCAATAAATACTTTAGCATCATCATTAAATCCTAAAACCATAATTCCCTTCAAATTCAAAACCTCTAACCAATAATAATCAATTAATAATAAATTATTGACAATCTCAAGTAATTTTCATATTATATTAATGTTTGGTTCTATTTATTTTATCTTTAGACATTTTTAAATATAACTCTATAAACAAGAAAACAAGATATTAATTAAAAATTTGAAATAAAGATATTAATTAAAAATTTGAGTAATACAATTTATTATCTGATTTTCATCAGTAGCTAAAAAGTTTTGTTTAAAGGCAAACGCAAAAAAAGCTCGATCTTTCGGATTAAAGTATTTATACCCAAATTTGTTCCATTCCATTCCTTTATTTAAAGGTGCTACAAGAGATAAGTGATTTTTTACCAAATCCGTTAATATTAAAGGAATCTCTTCCTTAGTAGTAGATTTAACAGTATTTAACAATATATCATCATTAAACTTATCCCATGTTTCCTTAAATTGTAAACAAAAACTTTTGATATCAATTTTATTCTCTGTAATTAACTTCGCTAAAATTCTTAATGTCATTTCATAAGAGTTATTTGAAGCAATAGAGATTATTGTACTAGGTAATGGTTTAGGGTTTTTTCTAACTAAAGGAATGTTATATTCGGGTAATAATCTTATTTGATTTAATCCTAAGATATTCCTTACATCACGAATAGTTCCTCCTGAATCAAAAAACCGCTTATTTATTACATAAATTAACAATTTTTCGGCATGCCTGTCACCAAAATATGGATAATCTGAAGCGTAGAGTAAGTATTCAGACCAATCCCGATTATCTACTCTGTATTTATTGTTTGCTTTAAACCATTTTCTAAAGTCCTCAAAAAAGTTTCCTGCACCTTCTCCATGTAGCATTGATAAATCACCATATGTATTTGGTTGTACAATAGCATTATAAACATCATGATCTCCGATATTCCCTTGAGCAAAATGTGCGACGATTACTTTAAAATGTGGCAATAATTCAGGATATTGCTGTGTAATCACACCTCTTGTTGTTTTCACTAGTGCGGCAATATCTAGTATAGATCCTCTTCCTCTGGTATCAAAAATCACCGGCATTGAATGGCTTGCCGCTTCTATAAGAACATTAACCGCCTTTTCTGTATTAATATTATCAATCCATCTTTCAGAACGGGGGTGGAGTTTTAATCCCCTCAAACCTAATACCTCTCGAGCATAACTTACTTCTTTAACAGCCTTTTCACCTTCCATAGGGTCACAACGAGCATATCCCACTAATTTCATAGAAAAAGGAAATCGAGTTGTAAACCGAGAGACATTAATATTACTTGCTCGATATAAGGCTTCTGGTCTTTTATCTCTAAATACATCTTGGAAGGGAAATACCACTCCTTGATCAATAAAAGAATAAAATTTAGACTTTTCCTTTAAATCTGAAAATCGTTTACCAAGTTTTTGTAAAGCAATATATAATTTATCAGTAAAAGGATACGGCGTAAATGACCAAGAAATTCGCGTAGGAGTTCCATCCATTATAGTATTAAAAGACTGTTCCGCAGTTTTTTCCCAATCACCTTTAA
>JBHLPZ010000318.1:0-2611 GCA_048885325.1 Candidatus Odinarchaeota archaeon | reverse complement strand
GTATCTAATAGACCTTTTATTTATAGATATTTCCCTTGGGATGCATTTAGTTCCTATAATCTTGAACATAAATTATTATATGCAAGTGACCATCCTATGATTAACTGGAATGAGACTCTTCCTGCAGTTAAAGCCTTACCAATCTCAGATAACTTTAAGCAAAAGATTTTTTACGAAAATGCGAAGAATTTATTAAAAATCTAAAGCAAAAAAACTAAGAGTAATCAATTATGATTTGGAAAACTAAGATAAATCAATTAACTGGAACAAAATATCCCCTTATAATGGCTGCATTTGCTCGAATAAGTACAATTGATTTTGCTGCGGCTTTTTCTAATGTAGGAGGATTAGGAATAATTACAGCATTAAATTTTAAAATTGACACTTTCAAGAATGAATTACGGAGAATGCACTCACTTACAGATAAACCTTTTGGAGCTAATATTACTGTGGCTCCTCCTCAAACAAAACTTGCTGAGAGATTTACTGAAGATGATTATCTAGAATATGTTGAAATAGCACTTGACGAAGGAGTTAAAATATTTACTACTTCAGCATATCAAGCACCTTTCATAGGAAAAAGAGTGCATGAGGCAGGAGGGTATTGGTTTCATAAATGTGCTTTGATTAGACATGCTATTTCAGCCGAAAAGGTTGGAGCAGATGCTATTACCTTAACAGGCTTAGAAGCAGCAGGTTTTAAAAATCCTTATCAACATTCTACATTAGTTAATTTAACAGTAGCTAAAAGAATATTAAATGTTCCAATAATTGCTGCTGGGGGTTTTGGTGATGCCCGTGGATTTCTCGGAGCATTAGCCATGGGAGCCGATGCTGTTTGCCTGGGAACAGCTCTCTTATTAACTAAAGAAAGCCCACTTCCGCTCCATATAAAGGAGGATTGGTTAAATACTGATATATTGTTGGAAGATTATCACAATAAATTGTATCATTTCTCATTAAAAGGAACAAGTGTACCATCACCTGCCACAGCATTTTTTAGTAATGAATTATCTTTGAAAGATCTTGTTGAAAGATTAATTAATGAAGCAGAAAATTTTTTAAGATCTTGGGGTTTCACAAAAGAAGAATTTACATCTATATAAACTATTTACTAGTTTAGAATCTTTTCATTACTATATTGAAAATATTTTTAAATTTTTTTAATTTAGAAATAATAATTTGTAAACTCAAATTGAGGTTAAAATATGCTAAATAAATCTATAGTATTTTGGGCTCCACCAAATGAAATTAGTGCTATATCTGATAGGAAAGAGAATATGCTAACTAACAACTTAGTAAAGACTCGATTAATTATGGACAAAATATTAGATAATATTCATTCTGGAGATAAAGTAGGAGTAAAACTCCATTTTGGAGAAGCTCATAATACTCACTACTTACGTCATGATTATATTCGCGAAGTTGTGGAAGCTATTAAATCAAAAGGCGGAAATCCTACACTTATAGAAACTCAGGGTTTAGGAATGTATACAAAACAAATAAACATTTCTGAAAATTATTCAGTTTATCTCGGACACCGAAAAACAAAAGCTGATCATGAAAAAATCGCACATCTTCATGGATTTTCAGAGTCAATAATCGGAGCACCAATAAAATTCATTGATGGTGAAAAAGGTATTGAAGGTAAAATTATTAAGATAGATGGAATTCATTTTAAAGAAGTTCCTGTAGCAGCAGGTCTTTTTGAATTTGATAAAATTGTAGTAGCATCTCATTTTAAGGGACACCCACAGGCTGCTTTTGGGGGGGCATTAAAACAGCTAGGAGTTGGTTGTGTAACTAAATATCATAAATATCTACTTCATTATATTGGTGATTTAAGCATAAATACGAATAGATGCAATATGTCTAAATGTTCTCAAGAATGTATTGAAGCATGTCCAGTAAGCGCCATAAAAATCGAGGATGAATCTGCATTAATAGACAATTCTTTATGTGTGTATTGTACAGCCTGCTTAGAAAGTTGTCCTGTAAGAAATGCTATAAATAGATTATTTAATACTAATGTGAATGAATTTAACATTATGGCAGAAAAAGTCATTGATAATGCCACAGCTGTTATTAATTCTTTTGGTCCTGAAAACATTCGTTTTATCAATTTTTCCTTTGATGTACCTCTTATGTGCGATTGTGTAGTTAACGCTAATATGCCTATAATACCTGATCTTGGTATCTTTGGATCAGCAGACCCAGTAGCCATAGATAAGGCTTGTATTGATGCTGAAACTAATGCTCCTGGACTCCCTATCTTGAAAGCAGATGGTCAATGGAGCGAACCAATTTCTATTGGAATCGAAAAAATTAATGCTATGAGTAATTATCTCGATACATCTTGGCAAATTGACGCAGCAGTCAAAAATAGACTTGGTTCTAAAGAATATGAGTTAGTGAAAATATAAAATTAATCCAATTTTTTTAAATCTCAATTGGAGTTAATTCTTTTAATTTCTTAATTTTTTTCACTTTTGGTCTTCTAATCAAATTTCCTCTAATAATGACCATAATTACTTGACCTAAAAATTCAATATTTTCAATTGGATTTCCTGGAACTACTATTAAATCTGCAGATTTACCAGTTTCAATACTA
>JBHLPZ010000317.1:0-2614 GCA_048885325.1 Candidatus Odinarchaeota archaeon | reverse complement strand
TAATGAACTTATTGAAGCAGAATTTAAAAATCAAGATTGGGAGTATTTTCTGACCGAAGAGGGATTGGATAAAGCCAAGAAATCATATGAAGGAAGTAGTAATGAAAATTTAGAAGCTCTTAGTATCATCAAAAATAATAATAAGCGATTAAGTTTGAAAGATTTGTTAAAGGAGATTTATGTGGATTATCCAAAATATGCATTAAGATCGATTATTAAGGAAGAAATTACCAAAGAAAAGATTAAACCAGAAAATTTAATTGTGATTGATGATGGACCTGGTTTTGTTTCTTCGGTTTCTTTAGATGAGGAGGAAATTGAATTAAAAGAAGAAGCTGCAAAACGATATTTAGAATTGATTTCAAAATGATTTATAAAAAATGAAAATAGAAATAGAAAAGCTTAACATTTATCACTCAACTCTTGATTTTGATTGTGGGGATGACGAAATAAATTCATTTTTCGAAAGAAGTTTTGAAGAAGTAGAAATGAAAAACTCCCAAGTATATGTATTTACAGGAGAAAATCAAATAATCGGATTCTATGCTATTTCTATGGCATCTATAAGAGCTAATATTAATGGAATGATATTTAGGCATCCAGTAAGTCTTATTGGACAATTAGGAGTAAATAAACCGTTTCAAAGACAAGGTTATGGTTCATATATTTTAGATGTTGCTATAAAAAAAGCAAGAAACGTATCCAAGGAAATTGGTTGTAAGGGTCTAATTATTGAAACATATAAAGAAGATTTAATTGATAGTTTATATAAAAAAAAAGGTTTTTATCTATTAGATCAGAGAGATATTAAAGGAAAAGGGCAAAAATATATTTTGTTCTTTAAATTTCAATCAGATTAAGATAGATAAAATGTTACTTATAAATAGAAAAAATCTGTAAGTATTTTATTCTTCTACAAAAGACATAAATTGGTACGAATTATATTATTTCAAGAGAAATTAAATAAAGAGACAAATAGTTTTCCTCACATTATCAGATGAAAAAACACGAAATATTAATCTTTTTGAACACACTATCTGTTGAAAAGGTTACTTTCTCCTTGGTCAAATTAATGTAAAAAGATGAAGGCAATAACTTACACATTCTAATTCCCCATAATTCTCCCATTAGGATGAGTGAAAAATTAATAAAAGATACTTAATTATCAAAAGAAAGAGAAAATCAAATCATTGGAAATATAATTGATTTTTCTCTGATTAGCGCTGATTTTTTGTTTATAAAGACAAAAATCGAAAAGAGGAGTGTATCAAATCCTGTGGATATTGTTAAAATCAATTCTGAGGAATTAGAATAATATCCGATTAATAATTTTATTGAAAAGTGTTTTTGAAATTGTTGAGTTCTGAGTTAGATATGATGAATTTTTTCTCTAGTGTAAATTATAACATAAAATTAATATCTGTAAAAGAAAAATAGTAATACAAAATACTCTTATATTAGCAGAATACTAATCTATATTTTAAGATTATATGATTCTTAAAAATTGTAATTCTCCGTTCGAAAGTGTAAGATTGCTAAAATCTACGATGATTAGCATTTCAAACTTTTATCTTCTATAATATTAACCGGAAAATCGTTAATAGATTCGACCCAAATATCAACAAATTAATATGAGCTCTATCACAATTGTATCATCTGAAATCAAAAATTGATCATTTCTCGATAATTGAATTCACTAGTAAAAAATTTGTCGATTTTTTTCATCAATTTTTTTTGTCGACCATATTTGATTGATCATATGCCTCGGATTAATGATGATCGACCAACATATTTAAATATAAGTAATACTAATTAAAATTTAAATATTCAATATAATTTATTAAAAATTATAAAATTAAAATCCTTGGTCCTTTCTAAAAATGGACTGAGGAGATTAACCCAAATTAAAAATTCGTGGAGGAATGAGAATATATCATGGCAGCATTCGCATGGAGTCCTTTGCGTGCTTTAATGAAGAAAGCAGGCGCAGAAATCGTAAGTCGAGCAGCAGTTGATAAATTAATGGACTATTTGGAAGAATATGCTAAGAGTCTTACGGGCTGTGCCTTAGATATCGCAAAGCATTCTGGAAGAAAGAAAGTAACTGCAGCAGATATCTCATTATCAATTTCGATGATGGACTGAAAATGAAAATTGCTATCGGATTAGTTTAAGCAGTTTTCAAGTTGCTTTCTTTCATTAAAATATCCAAATACTTTTTTTTTTTTTAACTTTTACTAATTATATTTTTAATGCAGTCAAAACATACCCAACATTTTCCACTAGTTATATAACCCATATCTTTAGTCTTAGAATCGCAAATAGCACAAGAACATATTGAATGTGTTAAAGACCAGTATAACTTGTATCGCATCTCTCTAATTTCTTCGAATCGCCTCGCTTGAGAATTCGTCAACTCACTCTTAGAAAGATAAATTTTACTTAAATTAGAAAGTCGGAAATATTCTGCTTCGGCATATAGAAAAAATAAAGTTCTCAAATTATTCCGGATTAACTGTAACTTTGGACTCTTAATCACAATCTTCTTTAAAATTTGAATATCTTCTATTAGAAATTCCCTTCTCTTCTCAAATCTTTCTAAAAAAGATTTTTT
>JBHLPZ010000316.1:1377-2645 GCA_048885325.1 Candidatus Odinarchaeota archaeon | reverse complement strand
GAAAGCAATAAATTTAATAAAATTAAGTAAATAATTATATTTTAAAGAAAAAATTTTAAGACAAAAATGTTTAAGATTTTGCTCATAGGTATCGGTGATGATAATCAGTATCTGAGAATCCCACAATTATGCTTATTATTTAATTCTGTTCAGAACTACTATAACTTTAATGAAGGGAAAAAGAATAATATTTCAAATGAAAAATCTCATTTGAGTCGAAGCGAATTAATTGAATGGGCGAAAAACAATATTGATACTAGTGCTTATGATCTCGTCTTTTTGATACACGATTTTCAAGATGATTCAAATTGGTTTGCTACAAATCCCATCGAAAAAATCAGCTTGTGTTCTACCGATGGTTGGGTAGACGTTACCAATGAAATTGATGTTACATATTCAATTGGTTCATCAATTATCCAAATAATACAGGCGGTTGAGATTTATAAAGATAAAAAAATGGCTTCACAAGAGTATCTCGAAGATCTTTATGATAGACATGAGGAACTTTCACCTAAAGAGTTAGAATTGATTCATTTTAAAACAATTGGTTGTTTAAACGATTTCTGTGCCTTTAAAGAAGATAAGATATTTCGAATGCGTACGGGTCATGTATGTAAAGATTGTATAAAGATATGGGAAGAAAAAAATTTGAATTCAAATCAGATTGATGCTCTTTTTGAAATGATCGAAGCTGTACGAATAAAATCTGTGATAAACAAGAGTAATATAAGAAATCGTTCTTATTGTAGAGATTTAATCTCAAATATTGAAAAGCTAATTCATGATAAAATCCAACAAAATCTTAAAAATAAATTCGGAGATGGATGGTGGGTAGAGGGAGTAAAAAAAGATATTCGCAAAAAAATATCTGCCATGTTCGAAGAGAATGATTGTTGTGGAGATAAATTTGATTATACGTCTATTCTTGATTTAAAACATATCTGGGTTAAAAATTTATCATGGATATCTAAATACTCTCCTTTCAAAGAATGGCAAACAAATGAAAATATAATAAAACGTGATTTTATTAAATTGAATCGAATTAGAAATTTTTTAATGCATTCTACCCGTGATTATGATCCAAGTGATGAGGATAAAAAATTTTTAGAAGGATTCGCGAAGAAAATTTTTTCATAGAAAAAAAAAATTTTTTTCTCAAATATCCTCAGATAACAGATTTTTAAAAAAAATGGGAAATATAAAGTTAATAGACCTTAATTTCTAATCCTCTATTATTTTCTTAATTTTTAGCGAAATTGTTAGTAATC
>JBHLPZ010000316.1:0-1367 GCA_048885325.1 Candidatus Odinarchaeota archaeon | reverse complement strand
ACAATATAAACATTGACCTCAATGGAAGAATGTTATATAAAAGAATAAAATCGTTATTAACTACAGGTTTCTAAGCGGTATACTTAAAAGATTAATATAATTCCTTTATATACTGCTATTCCTAATCTTTTATATAGATATAAATTCTTCTTGATTTGCTATAATGCTAGTTAAAATTTCGAAATATTTTTATTATGTTTTTATTATAATAATTATTTCATGTATGATACTTTCTATGCTATTTCCGAATATTTCCTATATCTTTACTAGTAGTGCTCTCTTTATTTTCTTATTTAAGGAAATTATAAGACCTAAAACAGATGAAGCTAAAAAAAGGATGGATACAGAAAAGAATTTTAATCAATTATACAATTTATTTGCGAAAAAGAAACTCGAACTACACATGAGTGTTAGTATTGCAACTTTATTTGACGAGATTGGTATGAAAGCAATTACAAGAGTATTAAAATTTACTTTCAAATCGATATACGATGAATATGTAAGAGCAACCTACTATATCTATGAAAACCAACTTTTCAAGATTACATTATTGTGTGAAGGTAGTTATAATGAAATAGACATTGCACAAGGAGATGTAATTTATAACTATGAAAAAGCGACTACAAACCTTCCTATTAAAGAAAATTTTTTAAAATTCTTCGAAGAAAGATGTAAAAATGAAAAAATAAGGTTAAAACCAAAAAAGAAATAAAACATCATCATGATGAACAACATTTAAATATAATCATATCTAAATTAGAATGACAAAAAGGAAGATACTGTTATTTATTTAACTTATTTTCTAAAATAGCCAGAGACTTAAATAAAAAAAAGGATTATTTTTTATTTTTAGACGCAGCTCGTTGGGCTCGTGATTTAAATCCTTGATTCTTCCCACTTCGGTCTGCATGGGACTGAATCCTACTTGCTGCTTTAGAGGTCATCTTACCCTTACCTTTTCCTTTTCCCACTTATATCACCTTTTTTATTTCTTTTAAAGGGGAGACTCCTGCCACCAAGACCTAAACCTAAGGTCGGAAACAAAATAGGGGGACGAGGGCGAAATCAGAGTGCGCGTTTAAACACTGCCAAAAGACAAAAATCCAGGGTAGCAGCAGGAGTCATAATTTGAATTTTGTCGTTGTAAATCATATACGTATGGATACTTGAATTTGGTGTTCCTATTTTGTCAAGATACAAATAGAAACCCAGATATATATAGTTTTTCCCTTGAAGTTCTCTGTTAAGGGGTCAGAATTTTTGCTTTAAATAAATTTTAAGCGATTATTGTTTATTTCAGATCATTTCGTAATCTTTTTAGTGACAAAAATGTTAAATATCACTTTATAATCTCATTCATTATCCAT
>JBHLPZ010000315.1:0-2658 GCA_048885325.1 Candidatus Odinarchaeota archaeon | reverse complement strand
AATTAGGAATTTGATGAAAGTGTCAATTGAAAACGTTGATGGCTTTGAAGAAAATGAAGAAGTAGATAAAAACTATAATAAAATGAATAATGAGACATTAAAATATTATATAAAGAAAATTAAGAGTAAAGATATAGCATCAGATTTAATTAAAGAGACATTCAGATCTATTAAAGCGGAATTAAAAAAATTAAGATTTATTAAGAGCCTTTCTAATGAAGAGAGAGAAATTATTAAGGAGATATGTTATGTATTAAGAGATTTTGCAAGAGAAAATGATTATCAACTAATTGAACTGATTTTAGATACTTTTCTTCCATTAATTTATCATACAGAGACGAAATTTATTTTAAAAAATGAATGTATGCAATTTTTAGTTCAATTGTATGAACAAGGACATGATTTTAGCGATTTAATAGTATTATTGGATAATTTAGATTTTTTTAATGGTAAGTTGAAAAAAGTCTTAGAAAATATTATAAAAGTAAAGGATGTTAATAAATTATCTAATTTTTTAACTACAATTGATTTCCATAAACATAGAGATGAAAAGGTTGCTATTATGGAAATGATAAATGAAAAATTAAAAGTTCCAAAGCTATACGAGAAAGATTTAAAAAATTTACTTATTAATCAGTAAATATTAAATACTTCTTTATCTCCAGATCTTAAAACGATGTCAATCTGTCAAATATATATGCAATATCTTTATATTTAAATTCCTTATACTTGCTATTCGGATATTTTTTCAGCTTTTATAAGCTAACTTATGAGGTATCTATTAGGAGTTAAATTTAGTTTCAAATTTATTTTTCCCTAATTTTATATCTTATGAGCTCACAAAAGGAATTTACTTAAACGATATTCTCAGTTCTTTCTCCAAAACCCTTTTCTTTGAATAAATCCTCTTAGAAGGAAAAATAGCTTCGCTCTCTCATTCTAATTCCTCTTTTTATCCTATATCTAAATTGAGTACTTGCTTTACTCTTTCAATGAAGTCGTCTAACCATATTTTTACTTTATCATTTAACGATTTTCTATCCCAATCTGGATGCTTCTCCTTATGATAAATCGGTTTAATATCAAAGATTTGTTGAAATCCAATAGCAATAAGAAAAGAATTACTAATTAATATAATTGCCCCTGTTTGTGTTTTGATTTCCGTGAATAAAGATTTAAAAGGTTCTCTATAATCTTTATTATTAAATTTATTAAGGATACTTTCGTAATTTCTTTCTTGAAGATCATTAATAAAGTCTTGTAATATTTTTTCTCTATTTCTATTAATTTTCTCTTGATCTACAATAATATTCTTGTATCTCACACTTATATGATCATATGTCTCTTTCGGATTCAGACTTTGATTTTGAGTACCTTTTCTTACATAATATTCATTATTGTTAAAAAAAATTGGTTTTTCAGATGGTTCAACAGAAATAATACAGACTAATTTGCCTTTAAGTTGCTCAATTTCTAAATCAAATAAAATTCCTAAGCCGCCTAAGTCATTCCTAATAATTTTTGGGATTTCTTGTTGGAGAATATCAATGCTTTTTAAAATTTTTAGATCGTAGTCTAGACCAATTATACTCTTATTATCCTCAACACCAATGAATAAAATACCCCCTCGAGAATTAAGGAATGCACAAACTGCTATTGAAACTAAATGAGTAAGATCATTATTGGCTCTATTTTCTCTAATATCATATTTAAATGTTGATTTAAATTCACATGTTTCTGATTCTCCATTTTCGATTAATTTAAGATATCCTGTTTCATTGTCTGGTGGGATTGGATATTTTTTTTTCGCCATAAATGTAGAAATAATTCATTACTTAAAAATTAAAAATTTTATAGTTTATTCCGAGATAATTTGAATTCTTGGAATAATTTGAGTTTTTTTTTAAATAGAACTAGAAATATCCTATAGTAAAACCATAAGGTAAGCTATATAAAGACATTTTGTTCCATTAATTAGAAGAATAGGCGAGGTTTTTATGACCATGTATGGAGATGAATATAAACACAGTAAGAGTGGGAAAGAAGGTAAAGAAAAAGATGATACCTCAGATATCTACAAAGAAACATTACAACAAGTTAAGAGGTTCGTCCCTTCCTTGGAAAAAACTAACAAGGATAAAAAACGAACCTTCACTCCAAGCCTTACCCCTGAACCGAAACAAAAACGAACTAAATTCACCCCCACTATGGAACTCTCTAAAGAACCCACGCAGAAACGCTTCACCCCCACCTTAACCAGCGATCCCACTAAAAAACGCAGAAATTTCACTCCATCCCTCGAAATGACAGAAAAAGAAGAAAGAACCTTCTTTCCAACTTTAACCTTAACAGATGATAAAAAACTCCATCAAAAACAGGACAATCCATACAAAAAGGAAATGATAAATAAGATTTTGAATCAAATTTCCGAATTAACTCCCAAGTTCCTGGAATATATACAATATGCAAAGAAGATGGGTAAACAAAAAATCCCCAATCCCTATCCAAATCGAGGTATCCGTATCACCGAAAAATTCAAAGATTGGATTAAAACCAATGAAATCGACCCGCTTAAAGCAAAAGAATATCTCAACCAAATTGAACATATTAATAATAATAAATATGTTCAAGAAATCATCAAGAATAACATTGCTTCAA
>JBHLPZ010000314.1:0-2705 GCA_048885325.1 Candidatus Odinarchaeota archaeon | reverse complement strand
GGTGTAGGAAAAACCTCAACAATATTAAGGTTTACTGATAATGCTTTTAGTCGAATTTACAACCCCACAATGGGGGTTAACATCAGCGACAAAAACTTTCATGTTGGTAATGCCTTTGTAGAACTTATTATATGGGATATTGCTGGCCAGACGAAATTCCAGACTATGCGGAAGCATTTTTACCAAGGAATAAATGGAATAATATTGATTTATGATTTAACCAATCCTAAAAGCTTTGAGAGTATTTCGGGATGGTATAAAGATATTAAAAACCATCTTAGTGATAAAACCTCTATAGTAGGATATATTTTTGGGAATAAACTTGATTTAGCAAATGAAAGGAAAGTGAAAAATTCTACAGCTAAAAAATTAGCAGAAGCCTTAAATCTTAAATATATTGAAATTTCTGCCTTAACTGGGCAAAATGTTGAAAATGCATTCTTTGATATGGCAAAAAAATTAATAGAATTAAGAAATATTCCCCCAATGAATAATTAAGACAAGTAATCTCTTTTTAATTGATATTATTTAAGTGTGATTAATTCTTACTAAAACAAAATGGATTATGAAGAAATCGTATATAAAAGAAGAACTATTCGTAGATTTAAACGAAAACCTATTTCTATAGAGATTTTAAAGAAACTTATTGATTTTGCACGAATAGCCCCCGCAGCACGGAATGTACAGGCCCTAGAATTTATTATTGTAAAAAAAGATGAACTATGTAAAAAATTATTTCCTTTACTAAGGTGGGCAGGATCTTTACCTAAAAATGAAAGAACTCCTGAAAGTGGAAGAGAACCAACAGCATATATTATAGTACTTATTAATACCAAAATTAAACAATCTTATGTTGATTATGATATCGGTGCTGCTGTCGAGAATATATTACTAGGAGCAACAAACTTCAGTCTGGGTGCATGTTGGATGGGTTCAATAGATCATAATAAAATTAGAACCTTATTAGAAATCCCTGACTTTTATAAAATAACACATGTAATTAGCTTAGGTTATCCTGATGAAAAATCAGTTATGGAACCTTTCAATGAATCATTTCAATATTGGAAAGATGAAAATGGAACTATGCATATTCCAAAAAGAAATTTAAGTGATATTATATTCAAAATTCTTTAAGCTTTGAATATCACTTTAATGATTTGATAAAAGAATATATTAAAAATATAGAAAATAAAAAAAATTATTTAACTTCGATTTTTTTCTTTTCTTTCTTTTCTTCTTCGATTTTAGGTAGACTTAATTTCAAAACTCCTTTCTCTAATTTTGCCTCGATTTTATCCTCATCGATATTTTCTGGTAACTTAAAGCTTCTATAATAGCTGGAGCTATTGTATTCTCTTCGCAAATAACCTTCTTTCTTATCTTCTAACTCATTTTTTTGTTCCCCTTTAATTTCTAAAGCTCCATTATGCACTGATATCTCGATATTCCCTTTTTCTAAACCAGGTAACTCTGCAGTGACACTAAAATGATCACCCTCATCGACTATATTTGTCAATGGAGTTCTAAAGAAATTGTCCTCGTCCAATAAACTTAATGTGAATGGCTCGAAATTCCAGAATCTAGATGGTCTCCAAAAATCTACAAAGAATTTATCCATATCGTCAAAAAATCTATCTATATCTCTAAAAATTGATAATGGTCTATATCTGTTTCTTACTTGAAGTTCCCCTTTTTTCTCAGTTTGTTCCTCTTTGATATCTTCTTTTTCATCAGTTTTAATATCTACCTTTTTCTCTTCTTTAATATCTGACATCATTTTTTACCTCCATTTTTTTAATTATTTTTTGACAACAATTAATTATTGTCAACCATTAATTTACATATATTTATCTACCTATTTAAATGTACTGTTTTTGTTTTAAATGTATTAAATGAAGAGCTTAATATCCTGATTAATGGATCAATCTTTTTTTTTATCAATTTTTTGACAATTGGGACAAAAAAATCCATGTCTGCCAGAGAGTTCATATCTTTCAATTTGAGTATTACAATTAGGGCACGTGTCTTCCTTTTGGCGATGTGGAATTAGATATTTATTAGAATATGTTTCTAAATTCCCTTTTTTTTCAATTCCATATTTTAAAATTTGTTTGATATTATGAAATAAGTCATTCATTTTTTTCTCTTCTAATTCATGAATTCTGGCTTTAGGATTAATCTTAGATTGGTACAAAATCTCATCAGAATAAATATTTCCAATACCAGCAATGATATTTTGATTCATAAGAAATGTTTTGCTAATAGTAGTTCTTCGCTTTAGAGTGCTTAAAAACTCTTCATAATTCATATTAAGCGCATCTGGACCTAACTTCTTTTTTTTTATATAATTCTCAATACTATCACATAGATCAACCCTTCCAAACATTCTTTGAGAAACATAGGAAAGAAAGGTGTCATCAGAGAATTTAAAACGAATTCGACTATGTGCAGGTTCTTCTTTAACGTTATTATAAGATTCTAAGTATCCAGACATCCCGAAATGCAAAACCAAAAATTTTGAATTAACTTTTACAAATAAGTATTTTCCATGTCGAGTAGAACTAACAAATTTCTTATTAATTAATTCTCTCTTCAATTCAGTTTCGGGAACATTAAGAACTCTAACATCTCTTATTTTTATGTTTTTTATAAGTTTGTTTAAAGAAGTACTATCCAAATAGTTCTTAAAAGTTTCAACCTCTGGA
>JBHLPZ010000313.1:0-2724 GCA_048885325.1 Candidatus Odinarchaeota archaeon | reverse complement strand
TATTAATGCAATTGTAAATAAGGCAAATACGATAGAAAGATAGAACGGTGGATTAACTTTTCTCTCTCTCCACTTCTTTACCATCAATACTGTCATAATGATACTGAAAACAATAAGACCGATATAATAGAAGAATATTGGTAAAATATTGTCATTAAATGGTGTATATGTCATAACAATACTATCATTATTTTCTTTTAAAAATCTTTAGAGTTTCTTTCGCCTGAAATTTTATATGTTTTAAAAAAAATCATTAATTGTAATTAGATAATAACTCGATTAAATCAGGAAAATCTGTAAGTGTTGTTTTTTTGGCTACAAATAAAGTTCTACGAGACATATGGATTGTTTCCGAGGAGGGAATAGTTGTATTTAGTAGAGTTTACGAGAAAGCCTTAGATGAACAACTTTTTGGAGCCTTACTGACAGCTTTAAATTCCTTTGTTGAGCAAATTGCTCAGGAGGGATTATCGAAATTTGAGATGGGTGATATGCGCTTTTCTATATTAAAAAAATCTAATTTTATATTTATTGCAAATTCTGATAAAAAAGTTAAATCCAAAAAGGTTCTTCAAGAGTTAAAAATTGTGATGGAAAAGTTCTTTAATGTATATTCTAAAGAAATTATAGATAATTGGGATAATGATATCTCTATATTTTCGAATTTTGGTAAACAAATTGAAGATTCTTTAGAGGATTCAATAAAAAAAATGGAAAAAGCATTTTGGTAATTTAAGGAATTAGAAAAATAAAAGAAACAAAATGAGAAATTATTTTTTTACAGAATTTTTTGCTTGAATTTTTGATAAAGTTTTCGTCTCTATCTTTGTTACATATTTCATGATATAGAAAACAATTATTCCACATGCTATTATTATTATTTGAATTACAATTATCAGCCAATTAAATGTAAATAATAATGACAGGCATATTATAGCACCAAGAAGTGCGATTATTGGAACCCAGCTAATAGATGGCTTTAATTTAAACGGTCTTTCGGCGTTTGGTCGACTTCTTCTCAATGCAATTAAGCTAATATTTACTAAGAAGAAGGTAATTAAAACTCCAAAAACAGTAGCTTGCGCCACAATTTCAATATCTCCGAAAAAGACAGGTATAACTGCAAATATCATTGTCAGTAGAACCGAGATAGTTGGAGTTCTGTATGTCCTTGAGATTTTACTTAATGGTTCTGGTAATGCTTTATCTCTTGCCATTCCATACATCATTCTTGAAGTTACAATTAACATTATCAAAACCGTATTTGCAGTAGCAAATAATGCTACAAAGGATATTATTATTCCTCCTATGGGACCTATAGCAACTTTAGCAACATAATTCAGTGGAGCATCTGAATTGGCAATATCATTATATGGTGCAATACTCACAACTGAGAAAGCCGTTAAGCAATATAATATTGTTGTAATTATTATGGAATATATTATACCTTTAGGAAGATTCTTTTGTGGTTCTTTAACTTCTTCAGCAATATTCGCAATATCTTCAAAACCTATGTATGCAAAAAATACTAACGCAACAGCTGAAAAGATTGGCATAACTGAAAGAGTTGGTAATTCAAAATAATTTACACTACCAAATTTTGGAATGCCAATAATAATTATGAATATTAAACCAAAGGCCTCTATTAAAGTAAATATGACATTTGTCCATGTGGAAGTTTTTATACCAATAAAATTGATAATGCTCAATTCCAGGATTAAGGCTATAGCGAATGCCAATTTTATAATTATCATATCAAATCCCATTAACTCTGAGATATATCCAGCAAAACCCAATGCAACCGTAGCGGCAGAAAATAGACCTGAAAAGATGATGATCCATCCCAAAATAAATGACACAATTCGTACTTTAAATGCTTCTTCTGTATAAACAAATTCTGCAGCACTCTTAGGATACATGGCTGAAAGTTCAGCATATGATAATCCTGTAAATGCACCAGTAATAGATGCTAAAATAAATGCTAGCCATGAAAGATTGCCTGTTATTCCTACAACCTGTCCAATTAATGCATAAATTCCTGCTCCAAGTACATTACCCACTCCATAAAAGGTTACTGCAAATAGAGAAACTCTACGTTTAAGCTTAAGAGATTTTTTTACTTCATTCATTTCTTTTCCCTTTTTTTTAATATAAAATATCCTTATCTGTTTTTATATAAAAATTTTATAGAAATTAAAAAAAAATCTCCAATTTATTCAAATTTATTTTAAAAAAAAAGTAATAAATAATATAACAATTTAATTATAACTTAACAACTATGTCATATATAAATAAAATGAGGGCAAAAGAGAATGGAAGAAAACTTACGGTTTGTTTATTCAAAAGAGTTCTGGTATATTAGCGCATTCATTAACACAAATGAATTTGTTGGAGAAACTAAGGCAGAAGAAATAGAAACTCTTTTGTTAGAGAGATTAAAAAATTTAAGTGAAAAAGATTTCAATAAAGCATTTATATACTTAGAAAAATATCCTCATGCTGAAGAAAAAAAGCAAATACTGAGGGAAATGGCTAATTCTATTTCAATTGAATGTGATTGGGAGCCATTTTTTCAAAATTTCCCTTATACTGATGAAAATAATCCATATACTGAAGATAATAGAGATTTAGTATATAATACACTTGGTTATTTTAAGTTAGAAATAGAATACTTTAAAAATGAACCTTACAAGAAAGATAGAATCACGTCAGATTTGATACAAC
>JBHLPZ010000312.1:0-2759 GCA_048885325.1 Candidatus Odinarchaeota archaeon | reverse complement strand
TAACGTTCTTTTCCGAATAAGTATCACTAAAAGGATTATAGATTTTAAACGTTAAGTTATCACCGACAGAACATTTGATTCGTGTTTCATTATTTAAAATTGTATTTAAATTAATTCCTTGGAGCTCATCTAAATATACATATTTATTATCTGTTTCATTCTGCATTTTAATTGCATCAATTGCGTCTCCGGATTCAAGATTTCCATAATTAAATCCCCCCTGATAAGGTTCTAATACATTATAAACTTGGGTTACTTGTTTATAGAAAGGGGATACAATATAAGGGAACGTAATCAATAATATGAATGCTATTCCCGCTGTAATAGCATTTACATAGGTTCCTGCTCCAGCTATTCTAAATCTTGTATTCCTGTTATGCTTACTTGAATTTAATTCCCACTCATCAACTTCGACAAAAGCACCAAAACCAATAATGTAAAAAACTCCCACACCCATAACCCCTGTTGATTTAATATCAACTCCATCAATACTTGCAGAAATTCCATGAGCAAATTCATGAGTGGTAAGTAAAAATAATAAGGGTAATATAAAGTAAAATAAGGTTGGGAGATTTACAGTAAGTCCCGGAATAAGTGGAACAACACCTTGCTCTGGCTTAGGAAAAAAGATTAAATTAATAAGGTTAGAAAAAAAGAAGTATAAACCATAAATCGTAAATCCAAACGAAATAAAAATCCCAATATTCCAAAATATCCTCCAAAATCGCGGTTTTTTTGCCGCAATTTTTCTTATTAAGTTATTCAATCTTTTTGTTTTAAACATAGCAAGTAAGGGAAAAAAAAAGCTATAAGAACCTTTTCTATTTCTCAGGAGATAAACAGCTAAAGTTACAATTACCCAAAAAATTAAGGAAATTATAAAATATGGGTTTAGAATGAATTCTAAAATGATATCAAGAAAGCTCATTTATTCTTACTCTAAATCTAATAATTATTAACTAATCTAAATTAAAATTAAATTTATTCTTTTTAAAAAGTAATGAAATAAATTAAATATTTAGGATATTAAATTATTTTTTTTTAAAATCCAGTTTTCTATTAAAAAACTTTGAATACTATTTTTCCTTGGAATATATTGAGAATGAATAGTAGATTTAGGGATCCATAGTTCCTTATTAGATTGGAATTTAATTAAAATAGCCTTATTTGACTCGGCTCTAATTAGTCCCTCGATTTGAGTCATTATTGGAATTTTTTTCATAGAAGGTTGTTCCTCTATTTCCTCTTTATAAATATTGGAAAAGGTATTATCAGTGTTTAAATTATGATTAAATTCATCTTGAGAGACAGATTTCGATTTTTTTTTTGAAGAGGTTGCATAGATTATTTTTTCATTTAGGATATGTGTTAATAATAATCTTAAGATTTCTACTTGAGCGAAATTAAGCATTTTTGAATAATTACTAATATTTATCCATAGAACATCTGTATTATCATCCTCCCAGTTAAATGAAATGTGGGTTTTTTTATTTTGATATGAATGATAATTTGTCCAATTGATTAATCTCCTATTTAATACTTGTAAAATCATAACAACTTCTTCTAATGATAACTTTATCGTTTTTCCCTCATTAGCAGAAGGTTTTTCCCAAATTCCATTAGGTTTTTTCTTTATACATTGAAAAAAAATAAACTTTTTTGATCTTGATTGGGTTTTTACAACTATTCCTGTATTTTGACCAAAAAAGCTTTGAATATGTGAATCAACCATGATTCTCTAATGGTTTATTTTAATTTTAATAAATTAAGAAGAGAATTATCTATAATTTATATCTATTTTAATTTAAAAAAACCCACTAAAACATCTAAAAAGGGTAAAGATTAAAATATAATATAATTATAAAGATATATAGAAATAAGAATTTTTTCATAAGAGCATGTATAGCGGGGTGGGCTAGCCTGGTTTATGCCGCAGGGCTCATATATGGTTTTTCCCATCCATAGAGACACCCTGAGATCGTTCTTCCACGATCGAAAGAACGGCAGACTCGTTCGTTCAAATCGAACCCCCGCTACCATTTAATTATATTTTTAACATCAATATTACCTTCTTTCAAATTGGAATTAATTTTAGGATTTTAATATAAAGATATTTACGCTTTAATAATTACATCTTTATTTTTGCGAAATTTCACTTATTATAAAGTTAGGATTCTCAAATATTGGCGTGTATTTTATGAGTGACTTTCAGAGAAGACGACTACCTGCTATTCGTTGTTGGATTAAACATCTCCTCGAAGGTCAATTTATGGATGAGAAGAATATGTTAAATACTATTTTTGGGAGTGTAAAAAGAGTTCGGTTTATAGGGACAATAGTTGAAAAGAAATTAAAAGTCGATAATCAATTGACTAATAACACAACTCCTCAATATAGTAATGAAATCTCAAGAATAGAGCTTGAGTTAGATGATGGTACGGGATTAATTCGAGCAAATATATGGAAAGCAAATCCAAAATCCCATAAAGAGCTTAATACAGGCGATTTAGTTGATATTATTGGGTTAATTAATTATAAATACGACAATCTCTCAATTTCAACTGAGGTTATAAAAAAAATTGAAAATCCGAATAAATTATTATTAAGAAATGCGGAAATAATAAAAAAAATAAAATTTGGAAAAATAGACGTTTTTCAGGAAGCGGGACAAGAGAAATCTGCCATTGATTTATTATTATTTGAACACCCAACTAATAATGTAGATCAGTTTAAAGAGAAGATTTTTTCTATAATAGATC
>JBHLPZ010000311.1:0-2770 GCA_048885325.1 Candidatus Odinarchaeota archaeon | reverse complement strand
TAGGAAAATTCCTTCATTAACCAAGGGAGGGATGTAAAATAAGCCTTGAAAATCCGGAAATAATAATTGGATTGGAAGTTCATATTCAACTTACTAGATTAAGAACTAAATTATTCTGTAGTTGTAATAGTGATTATAGAGATGCAGAACCAAACACTCATCTGTGTCCAATTTGTATTGGATTACCGGGGACATTACCTGTTATCAACAATAAAGCAATAGAATTTGCAACAAAACTAGCTTTAGGATTAAATTGTCAGATTAATGAAGTAATGTACTTTTTTCGTAAAAATTACTTTTATCCAGATCTTCCCAAAGGTTTTCAAATATCCCAATATAATAAAGCAGGAGGTAAAGCTTTCGCAGATGGTGGAAAAATAACGATAAGGTTAAATTCCAATAAGAAAGATATTCTTTTAGATAGAATTCATCTTGAAGAGGATCCCGCAAGATTAGTTCATAAAGGTAGTATAAGAACATCACCCTATACCTTAGTAGATTATAATCGCTCCGGAATTGCTTTAATAGAAATAGTTACAAAACCAATTTTAAGTTCACCAGCAGAAGCTAGAGAGTTCCTAAACCAATTAAAATTAATTGTTCAGTATACTGGTATTTCAGATTTAAATTTAGAAGGTTCTTTAAGAGTAGATGCAAATATTTCCATCAAAGGACATCCTAGAGCAGAAGTGAAAAATATAAATAGCTTCAAAGAAGTTGAAAGTGCATTAATTTATGAAATAATGAGGCAAAAAAATGATATACAAAAAGGAAAAGAAATTATTCAGGAAACAAGACATTGGGATGGAAGAGTTAGTATACCCTTAAGAACAAAAGAGTTTGAGAAAGATTATAGGTATTTTCCGGAACAAGATCTGGTTCCGATTATAATTACTAAAAAGTATATTGATGAAATTAGAGAAAGTCTGCCAGAAATGCCATATGAAAGAGTTTCTCGTCTACAACGCCAATATATGTTATCAGAATTTGATGCTGAAAATCTTATCTTAGATAAAGATATTGCTGATTTTTATGAAAATGGTGTCAACTCAGATCCAATATTTGGCCCTAATGAGTTTAAACTTTATTGTAATTGGTTAATGAATGATATTGTAGGTTGGTTAAATGAAAACAATTGTAAAATTATTGAAACGAAATTAAAACCACATTATGTTGTCGATTTAATCTTAAATATTAAAAAGGGGACTATCACTACTAAAATCGCGAAAACCATGATAAACGATATGATGAAAGGAAAGACCATTTCGAAAATATTAGAAGATAAAGACAAAAAGCGGGTTTCAGATGAGTTTATCCTCGAGAAATATTGTAAAGAGGCCATTAAAGAAAATCCTAATATTATAAAAGATTTTGAAAAAAATCCAAAAGCCTTTGAAGCATTAATAGGAAGGGTAATGGTTAAAACAAGGGGACAAGCGGATCCCAAGATCACTAGAAAAATATTAAAAAATTTACTGAATTAAAACAATAAAACTACAAAAAAAGAGAAAAATAAAATAATCTAAAGCATCCTTTTAAGTGTATCTACTGCTGCACCTAATTTTAAATTAATTATCCCTAACTGTGCTTCCACAGTTGTTATGATACACAATATATTACCACTAACTTCAGAAAACAAAATCCTTCCTTTTTCACTTTCTATTGTGGCCATAAAAAATTGACCTTGTTCAAGTTCTTTTGTAGCCCTTTGAGAAGCTTTTAATATCAAGGTAACCATAGCGGCGACAGCCTCTGGATCTACCCATCCTGGTAGAGCACTACCCCTAATTAATCCAAATTTCTCTATTAAGGCAGCGCCATGAACTCCTTTAATTGATTTCAAACTTTCAAGGATGTCCTCTATTCTTTCTCCCATTTAGGTCATCTCTTTTACAATATAGCTTTTTTTTAATGAAAAAAATATATATTTATGATTATTTTATAAATAACCTTATGATAATATAATAGATAATTAAGATTTAAAAATATTTAAGTATCAAAATTTAAAATTTTTAAATGCAAGAATATCTCTGTGAATTTTATGGTTAATATTATTTATCGTCATTATCAAAAAGGAGATGATGAACAGCTTGCCGATCTTTTTAATAAAGCATTTCAAATGAATGTGTTTAGTTTTGTTAGAACATCTAAAAATTGGAAATGGCGATATTTCAATTCACCTGGATTTGAAGCAGAAATGATTCAAATCGCGGAAGATATTGAGAATAATAAGATCGTTGGAATGATCTGTGTAAATCCAGTTGAAAAAATTAATTTAAATGGAATAGCATATCTAAATGGCAATATCAATGATGTTTCATGTCATCCTGATTATACAAGACAAGGAATAGCTAAAAAATTAATGGAAATGTCAGTAGATTATATGCAGAAGAAAGAATGTGATATCTCATTGTTACTTACTGGTTTTAATGGTTTTCCTAGAAAAAGATTATATTCAAAATTTGGTTATAAAGACTTTGATAAATATTTTGGTTATATAAGCTTTCCTAATTTATATAAGTTAATAAGAGATTTACCAGCTACTCTCTTTCTTTTTCCGGTGTTATTTACTTTTTCATTTATTCCCCGGTTAATTAATAAAATTCGCATCAAATTCAATTCATATTTTAAAAGATTTAGCTATAAACTTGTATATAATACTAATCATTTTAAATATATGGAATCTATTAAGAAAGTTTTCAAGAATCTTTATTCAGGTTATCCTTATCTTGATAAACGAAAAGTAATTTGGGCAAGAATTAAAGTATCG
>JBHLPZ010000310.1:0-2773 GCA_048885325.1 Candidatus Odinarchaeota archaeon | reverse complement strand
TATTCATTCAAAATTTTACCGATACCACAATTTCCCTCCTTATATCAAATATACTTAAACCTCTTCTAAGATTTTAGCAGTTTAATTTTTTAGAAATGAAATATTACTAATATTATGGTCAAAACCATGGCAACTGTTGAAGAAATTCAACAAAAGTATGCGATTATTGGAAGAACTGAAGAACTAAAAAAAATAATATTAGCGCGATCTGTTGGAAAACATATTTTAATCGAAGGAGAAGTTGGAGTCGGAAAAACAACCGTTGCCCGAGCTATTTCTTCTTATTTCGATTCTACTTTTTATAGAGTTGATTGTAATGAAGAGACTTTGTCACATAATCTAGTTGGGTATTGGGACCCTCCCCTCGTAATTGCAAAGGGTTATATAGAAGATTCTTATCTATATGGACCACTTGCTTCTGCTATGATTAATGGAGGGTGTCTGTTTATTAATGAGATAAATAGAATGCCAGAAAGCACTCAAAATTCTTTATTAACTGCTTTGGATGAAGGGATTTTAGATATTCCTAAATTAAAAACTATTCGCGCCCATAAGGATTTCTTTGTAGTAGCAACCCAAAATCCTGCTGCTCATGTAGGTGTAACTGTTTTAGGAGAGGCTTTAAAAGATAGATTTATCTGGATTAAATTAGATTATCAGAATCCTAAAGAAGAGATATTAATTATAAAAAAAGAAGCAAATCTTAATGATTCAAGTAGTGAGAAAATAGCAAAAATCTGCCAAAATATAATTCAAATGACCCGAGAACTTACATCAATTCGTCGAGGCAGTTCAATAAGAGGTGCAATTGATCTTGCTGGATTGATTTCTAATTCTGGTAAAGAAGGCAGTACAAAAAATTGGGTTGAAGCAGGGATTATGGCTTTGTATAATAAAATCGAATTAGAAGATGGAGTAGCTAGATCAAAGATAGAAATCATTACTGATATTATTCTTTCAACTTTACATGAAGTGGATTTTCAATAATCGATGATTTCTCTTCAAAAGATTCTGAAGAGATTGAGAGTGAACGGTTGCATGTACGATTAACAGAAAGGATCCCTGATAAGGACATTTTAAGATTCGAGATTATAAGAAAAAAAAAGAAAAAACCTGATTATTATCATCATTTAGCAAATTCATTGGATTATAAACAAATTAAAGATTTGACCTATTTAGCAATTGAATATAAAAATCTGGAAGCTATTATAGGTTTACTTAAATCAAATGTATATGCTGCTACAGATGCTTTAGATTGCGATAAGGGAGTTAAATTCTTCTCAGAAAAAGCAAAAGATTCAGCAACTTCTATGGCTGAAGTTTATTTTTTCATTAGAAGACCTATTTCTGAGAAATACAAAAACATTTTTAGACGATTAGCCAGGCAAAGTATTTTAAAAAGCTCTCTTAAAATAACAAGTAAAGGGATAAGGGGTAGTTACAGAAAAACTGTTCCATATTATGAGATAGGAATGCCTGAATTTGATATAGATGAAACAATCCAACATAACCCCCTAAAAATCTATCATAGAAGCTTAACTTATAAAGATATTTACGGAATTAAAAGAAAACAACAAAAGAGAAAAATAGTTTTAATTCTTGATACGAGTGGAAGTATGTATGGAAAACTTCTTCTAAACGCTGCTTTAACAACTTCAGTGTTAGCTTATAATATGGAAAAAGAAGATTATGCAATAGTGTTATTTAACTCAACAGCCATGGTATTAAAGCATATTAATGAAAGGAAACTGATTACAACAATAATAGATGAGATTCTAGATTCTGAGGCAGTTGGTTTTACAAACATTCATATTGGCTTAGAAAAAGGATTGAAAGAATTAAGTAAAGTAAAAAAGTATCCAAGAAATCAATTTGGAATCTTAATTACAGATGGTAATTATAATCGTGGTGAAAAACCATATGAATTGGCGAAACAATATCCAAAATTACATGTGATAGGGATGCCTGCTGAAAATGATGCTGATAGAGGTATCAAAACTTGTAAAAAGATTGCAAAAAAAGGTCATGGGAAGTTTTATGCCGTAAATGACTATAAGGAAATCCCTAGGGCTTTAATTGAATTATTATCACGGACTTAATTTTAAAGTTATAAAGAATTGGGTTCAAAGAATGGAAAAAATAATAAGATACGTCTCAGAAGAAGATTTTGATCTTTTACGCGAAATGTATCTTAATGAAGTAGAAGATCATAAGCAAAGAGCAAAAAAATTTGCAGAAGATTTGATTTTCCGATTAAAAACAATTATTTGTGAAATTAATGGTAAAATAATTGGAACTATATCTTGGGATACTCGCGGCGGCTTAAATGATGGTGTTATTGAACTCATTGGGTTGGGAGTATCACAAAATTATAGAAGACAAGGCGTTGCAGAAGATTTAATTTTAACTTTAATAACTGAAGCCAAAGATTTCTTTAAAGTAGATGGTAATAAATTGCGGGTTATTTACTTTTTCATGGAACGAGAGAATAAAGGGGGTCGAGCGTTCTATAAACGTATGGGATTTCATGAAGTTTCAATTGTGCCAGCTTTTTATCCACATGATGATGCTATAGTATGGATAAAATACTTTTAGTTTAATTTCAAAAAAGATTATTTTCTCAAAGTCATGAATTTTAAATTAATTTCGTATAAATTTCTTAATAGATTTCTAATATTGCATTAATTTTTCGAATGAAAAATAGGAATAAAATTGTTTTTTAAAAATTATTGTATTTTCTTGCTTAATTTTTCTTTACCTGTTAATCCATATA
>JBHLPZ010000309.1:0-2785 GCA_048885325.1 Candidatus Odinarchaeota archaeon | reverse complement strand
AATGTCATATTTAAACATAACAGAATTAAATAACCTTTCTTGGGAAAGTATAAACGAAAATTCTATTAAATCTGGAAATAAAATTAAGACGCCAGATCCAATTTTTCAAAAATTAGATGTTGAAAAATTAAAAAATAAATTAAATCAAATAAGAAGAGGTAAAAAAGAATTGATTTCATATGAAGATTTTAAGAAATTAGATATTAGAGTCGCAAAAATAGAATCGGTTGAAAAAGTTCCTAAAGCAGATAAATTATATAAAATTATTATTGACTTAGGGACAGAAAAGAAAACGCTCGTGGCAGGATTAGCTGAACATTACAAGTTAGAAGATTTAATTAATAAAAAAATAGTTGTATTAACAAATTTAGAGCCGAGAAAATTACGGGGAATTCAAAGCGAAGGAATGTTACTTGCGGCTGTCGAGGGAGATAAAGTATCAATATTAATACCTGATAAAGAGATCTCATTAGGTGCTAAAATAGAATAAATTTAAATCAACTTATAATTTTAAAGAAAAGACTGGATTCAAACGAGCTATTATTTCACCTAATTCTAACTGTAAAATTTTTAAGATAACATCTCTACCTCTATATTCAAATTGTAATTCTTTCACGTGCCTAACTATTTTCAATTTATTAGTGTCTTTTATCAATTCACAGACAAAATATCTCTGGTCTTTATATTCTAAAACCTTCAATACTCTATTTATATCTGGTAGACTATAACCCCCACCATGAGCTAAAATATGTGAGTTCCTCAGTAACTCTAAAAGTTCCAACTTTTCTGCTCGTTTTATAAAATTATTATTTTTTAAGGTTATCTCTGAAAAATTTTTCTTACCTGTAAATAAATAACACGCCATATCAGCCCTAAGAGCTGTAGGAAAGATATTAGAATTGATATGATTACAATGGATATCAGTACAATTACTACCTAAATACATATTATTGTAATCTTTAAGAAATTGGTGGGGTTGATTACAAATTATTTGATAGGTGCTATTGAATAAATGATTTGCAATAATTTCTCTTTTTAAATTTGAATATTTTAAAGCTTTTTCATTAAATTTCAAGTATTCATCAGCATCGGAATCAAGTAAGATATAATGTTTACCAAAAATAGTAGTTTCCTCTATCGCACGCTCTTTTAATGTTTTAGAATTGTCAATATATAAACCAATTCCATATTTATCATCTCGAAATTCAGGTGCAGAACCATGGATAAAAAATGTGTAGGGTGGTAAATTGATATCAGATAGATTTTTAGTTTCAAAACAATTAATAAAATGATTTGATATCCCATAATCCCAATTAATCAAAATATCTTTATAGTATAATTCGGTTGATTTAATTTCATCTATTTTTTTAATAAGATCATATGGATCTGGTAAATCATTTAATCCTCCACATAAAATTCCGCAACAATTGGGTTTACTATTAAGAAAAACGAGCTTTTCATTTCCAGAACCCCAATTTATTCTGCCACCATATCCTAATCCAGAATTCCATCTGAAATTATTTCGTGAAATTGTTTCATCGGGAGATGAAATAAATGTTGCTTTAGGCTCTAATCCATACTTTTGCTGAATGAGATGAAATTGGGCAAGCCCATATTTCATATTTGCTCTACATAATTTTGAGGCTCCATCATTTAATCCTGTTGAAAAAATAAATTCTTCTGATCGTTCCAATAATTCAGCTTTATTTAGCTGAGTTAAATCCTGAGAAATACTAAAAGTCGCCATATATTGGAAAATTTTATTCTTATTAAACCTAATATTAATTAATAACTACTTTGATATATAATATTAATGCATAAACAATGGAAATAAAATAATCCGCCCTAATAGATACTGATTATAATACCATTATGAATATTGTAAGTAGTCACATTCTTTATGATTCTCTGAAAAGAATTAAAATTGAAGGAGATTTTAACGGCTCAATTATTACTAAATGTAATGATGACCCCAATTCTATTATCTTCTCAGATAACATGAAAATCTCATATTCTGAAGGGATATTTATATCAAAAGGGTTAAAGGTGGGTTTTGAAACGATTTATAATAAAAAATCTGCATTTTGTAGAGTCTTAGATTTTCATTGGAATGAAAATTTATCGAGAATTGAATATTCTGTGTTAGTGCCTGATGATATAATGCAACTCTACTCTGAAGGACAATTTTCAGATGCGTTTCCTTTCACATTAAACCTTCTCCACACAGCAGGACTCTTTCTGGATGATTATGATCTTGGAATCAACCATTTGGAATTTTTTAAAGGAGAGATCCTTAAAAATCCTGTTTCTCTTATAATGAATGGTGTTCTAGTTGCAGATAGAGTCGTTATCAATCATAGAGGCGCTCCTGTATTTTATGATTGTTTAATTATTGGAAGAGATGAAAATGATGATTTAAATATAAGTTATGAACCATTAACTAACGTTGATGACAAGGTTATAAAATATATTATCATTTTGGGCATTGAGGAATTGAAAATTTAAGGAGCAGCAAGTGGATGTTGTTATTTGAAAATCAAAAAGGAGTATTCCTTAATTTTTTAAAAACGGGAATTAATCCTTTTGAGAAATTTGTGAGCACCGGTGAGATTAAGGAGGATCTAGGATTAGTTAAATCAAGAATAGATTTATTAGAGTCAATAGTAAGAATTTTAGAGAATAATAAGAATTTTATACTTCCGATAATCGGAAAAGTGGGAATTGGAAAGACACATCTATATTGGGCATTGAAAAATAGACTATACTATTTTAATACAATCCATCT
>JBHLPZ010000308.1:0-2795 GCA_048885325.1 Candidatus Odinarchaeota archaeon | reverse complement strand
AATTTCAATTGCTCTAGATGTATTAAATATTCCACAAACACATGGCTTAGCTAAATTTTGTGCTGCTTTTATGATTGAAATTTTTCCTTCTCTAATCAAATTGATATAATATTCTACAGATTGCGTAGATATGCAATGATGTCCACACATGGTTGTAATTTCTAAAATCTTTTGTTCATGTGGCAGTAATTCCTTTTTACCGAAAATACCCAGCGATAAATGTACTGTATGCATATTTAAACCCATCTCTTTAATGATGTTTCTAATTTCTGATATAATTCCACTTATAACAATCGAAATTCCGAAATCCTCTCTTTTTAATCTTTGAATAACTTGTTTTACAGCGTTTATATTATTATAAACTGCAGTAATAACTGGAGAGACTTTCCAGGTAAATTTTGGGATAATATTTACGGGATTATTTTGACTAAATATCTCAGCGATCTTAATCAATTTTTTGCGACTTTTTACAGCCTCTCTATTATAACCTCTTGCGAGACATGCTAAAAGCACATAATCTTTTTTTAAATTGTTTACAGTTCCTTTTCTGTGTAAAGAATGTGTAATTTATACCACCTTAATATATCAAATTTTTCCTAAACCTAAATTTACTTTAGCGTTTGATTGAACAGTAAAACCTTCTCTTTCTAATAGATTTATTACCGGAATAGAATCATCTTCAGCCACTCTTGTAATCACTCCAACAGTGAATACTGTGTCAATTATTTCATCTACTTCTCTAATTATTTGCAGAATTTCATTTAATTTATTTTCTGAAATTTTGAACTCAATAATCGAGGAAAGGACTCTTTCTTCTTTTAATTCTGGATTAATATGGCCCTCCTCATCAATTAGAATTGCTGTAACAGGGCTTTCTTTTTCATAAATTACACCGACCTTAGAAAATCGAGTTGTAAATAATTCAATATTTTTTAATAAAGTGCCAACTCCAGGTCGACCAATCTCTATTGAAAACCCAATCTCTCCATATTTATAGCGATTAGTAATATCATTCGTCTTCATTTCTTCTGTACCTCGACCAGGCATTCCGGTTAATTTATGAGTAGCAACTACGCTACTAAACGGATTTCTGATTATTCTTGGCCATTTAAGTCTTTCTGATTTAATCGCTTTTGTTGGGCAATCAGCATCACGATAACATACATAGCATTCTACACATTTTTCTTTATTAATAATTGCTTTTTCGTCTACTAAACTAATTGCATCTACAGGACAAATTATAATACATTGCCCACATCCTATGCATAAATCTTCTTTAATTAACATCTTTGATACAATTGGGGTTATAATTCTCCTGATTTAATTCTTTCGACATCTTTTGGAAGATATTTTAAGATTGGGATTAAAAACAAGCTACTTAGGAGAGCTAATATCACTAATATTAAGTATCCTGGACTATATTGATTATTAAACAATATAAAGAATTGACCAAGAAAGATTAAACTTATACTCCTGCCAAATGTATACGTCAAAAAATTTAGTGAATATATAGTAGATCTTATTTGAGGCGGATTTATTTCTCCCAAAGTCGCTTGAGTAAGAGGATCGATTCCACCAAATAAAAATGCCGCAATTAATGCGAATATAAGAAAAATAAAAGCAAATAACAAATCTTTAGAAATAAAGGATATTGAGAATCCGATGATATAAAAGATGGAACCACTAATTATACAAATAAAAACTACTTTCATTCTTCCATTTAAATTAGTTTCCCGCTTTTTATCGCCTAATCTTCCGAATATAGGACCGCTGGGGATCTGGCTACCAAAAACTACAATCAGAAACATAGTTGCTAATGATGATGATAATGTATAATCCTTTTTTAGCATTGAAATAAAAAATGACGAAATTGCCCCAATTGCTATAAACATAACAAAATTAAAAATTAAAATCCATATTGTTGATTTTATTTTCAAAATATTTTTAAGATCCTCTCTCTTAATTCTATAGTCATATATTATCGATTCTTCACTAGATTGCGTATGGAGATCATCCATTGTTCCTCTTTGGGGCTCATCAATAAGAAAAAGTAATCCAGTACAAATAAAACCCCCAATAGAAATAATTATAAGAGGAGTTTGCCATGGATATACATCTATTAAAAATCCAGAAAGAGCTTGACCCAAACCGTTTCCTAAAACATATACCGCACTTAGAATACCAAATTTTTTTCCTCTTTTTTCAGTTTTAACAAGATCAATAGTTAGGGAAAAAACTAATGGCAAAACTGCACCAAATCCTATCGCTGTTAAAATTTGAAAGATTAGCAGAGAAAAAAAATCGGTAGAAAAAATTGTATATAGAATAAAAATTGACCATTCTATAGTAGCAATCATTAATAAGGCTTGGCGGGAAAATATATCCCCTAATATAGCCCAAAAGAGTGAGCTTATCGCACTAACCATTAAAAATATAGAATTTATTAATGTAACTGTTCCTTCATTCCCTAAGTTTAAAGCATCAGTAAGTTCTTTAGCCATTGGTGTTATTATACTAAATAAAGCAGAAGAAAAAAAAGTTAATAGAATTAATACTTTTGTAGAAGAAATCTTTTCCAAGAGCATCACCTTTCAAGATAAATTCTTCATTTTATTATATGCTGTTAATCTATTTATACTTTTAATTTGAAAAGATATATATCAAATCAATTATTACAAAATCAGATTAATGATAAAAAGGCTTAACCTTATGATAAAAAAAACAAAATGGTTTAATGATAAATGGTGTATTTCTCCAATTAATTACTTCGATGATTTAAGAGCAAATTTTCAATC
>JBHLPZ010000307.1:0-2810 GCA_048885325.1 Candidatus Odinarchaeota archaeon | reverse complement strand
CTCTTTTTACAATTTCATCAATCCCTAACATTTTAATCAGTTCATATGCCCAAATTTCTTTTATTGATTTTTTTTTAAATGTTGGTATAATATCTTTATTGATATTTGTTTTTACACTTATTTTTTTTATTTTCATTTTTAAAAAATCGCTTGTAATTCCTAGGGAAGGGATTGATATTCTTAAAGAATTTAATGTTTGGAATTTTGTTCCAGATAAAAAATTGCTTATAAAATCTATTTTTGCATTAATTATCTTATTTGTGTTATTTATTTTTATACCTTCATCTCTTATCACTTCAGATATTATTGCTTTAAGTATAGCAATTATACTAATTATAATAAGCCGAATAGATCCTAAACAAATCATTTCAAAAATTGATTTTGAATTGATTCTGTACCTTTTGGGTATATTTGTTATAGCAGGAGGGCTTGAAGTATTGGGTATTGTACAATTTCTTGGAGAAATTGCGTCAAATATCTCTGGTGGAGATGTGTTTATTCAAATTATAATAATTCTATGGTTTTCGTCCCTTTTAAGCAGCTGTATAGATAATATTCCGATAACAAAAGTTTTAATTCCAGTAATAGGCACAATTACACAAGTTTATCCTTCAGGATTTAAAAATCAATTTTATTATAGTTTAGCCATTGGAGCTAACTGGGGTGATAATCTCACACCTTTAGGTGATAATATCCTTGTGATTCAAATAGCAGAACAAAATAAGCGCCCAATTAGGTTTAAACAATTTTTTAAAATAGGATTTATAACGACTCTCTACCAGATTATAATTATTTCAATCTATTTTACTTTAATTTTTAGGTTATCTATAGGTTTAATAATAGTATTAACAATCGCTCTTATTTTTTCCTTAATATTTATCATAGATAAAGTTGGTCCTAAAAAGTTGAAAATTATAATTAAAAAAGTTATAAATAGATTTAGACATATCTTAATTGAGTGAGTTATAATGGTTTTCAAAAATATCAATCGGATACAAGCCGCATTACCCGAGGTAATTCATATAGCAATGTTTTATAATAATGGTACAATCTTTCAAACTACTTTCGAACAGGATATTAACATTCCGAAATTGGGAGATAGCTTAGCTAAAGTATTAAAGAATATAAGAAATATATATCAAATATGTAATTTCACTACAAATGATTATAAAAAAATTATTTTTGAAACTGAAGACGTTTCAATTATAATCCTGAAACTTGGAGAAGAGAGTAATTTGGCATTATTTTTTAGAAGTGAAGAGGGAAAAGATCTAAATTTAACACCAATTAAAAGATACCTTACTAGAATTGAAGAATTAATCGATATGGATAAAAAAGAATTAATTTTACATGAAATATTATCTAAAGAAGAGGAATCTAAAGAATTACAAATTCAATTGCTAAAAAAAGATCAGGAACTAAAAGAATTACAAGAAAAATCTGATAAAGAGACTTCTGAAGAAGAAGCAAAAAAATTTAAAAAAGAGCTTAGTGACTTAAATGAAGAATATAATAAAATTAAAGAAACTATAGAAAATTTAGATTCAGAAATCAAATTATTAAAAGAAGAGATAGAAAAATCACATCAATAATAAATTTTAATATATTAAAAAGAAATATTAAAATGAGCTGGTTATAGAATGGATGAAAATGAATTTGAGTATAATTCCTTAAAAGGAAATACTTTTTTTATAAAAGATCAATATAAAGAAAAAGGTAAGGAGTATGGTATTATAAGAGTTAATAAAAAACAGATTATTGCACTCGCCGAAAGTATAGATCTTATGTCTGTAGCTCCTTCAATATCTGCTAAATTTAGTAAAAGAATTGAAAGATTCATATTACCTCGATTTATGGAACTTAATTATATTGTTTATGACAAAGAATTTTTATTACAAGATATAGGAATTGAAATTTCAAAAGAAAATCAAAAAGATATTATTGGAGCTCTTGATTATCCCAATGTTATTATTACTTTAGAAAGTAAAGGTTATTTTATTAATGAATTAAAAAATATCTTAAAAAATTTCAAAATGCATAAACAAACCTAAACTCTAGCTTTTTTCAAAAAATATTTTTAATTTCAACAATTTAATAAGAATATCTTCAAAAATTGACTCAAGATATAAAAATGCTATTTTTATTTGAAAACCCAATATTCTCATTTATTATTCTCCCTATTCTTATTTTTTTTGCGAGAGTTGCAGACGTGACTTTAGGAACATTGAGAATTGTATTCATATCACAGGGTCGAAAGAAATTGGCTCCAATAGTAGGATTTATTGAGATCCTTATTTGGTTATTGGCAATTGGACAAATCTTCAGTCATTTAACTAACTTTGTATATTATATAGCATATGCAGGAGGATTTGCTATGGGCAATTACGCGGGCTTATTATTAGAAAATAAAATTTCATTAGGTTTATTGAGCCTTCAACTAATTATAAAAGACAATCCAGATATCTTGATCAATACATTAAAAGAACAAGGATATGGTTTAACTACAATGACAGCGGAAGGTTCTAAAGGATTCGTAAAAATTGTAGTATTAGTTATTAAACGTAAAAACCTCCGTAAAGTATTAACTATTATAAGGAATGTTAGCCCAAAAATTTTTGTTTCTATAGAGCAAGTACAATCTGTAAGGGGTGGAAATTTTCCTCAAAAACAAAGGACATATTGGAATCTATTCAGAAGACGCAAGGTTTAAATAGAAAAAAAAGAGTTACAAATTTTATAATATTTTTAACTTCTATTAATAAGTTATTCAAAGAAAAAATTTATGTTATAGATTTGAAAAATCAAAAACC
>JBHLPZ010000306.1:0-2814 GCA_048885325.1 Candidatus Odinarchaeota archaeon | reverse complement strand
TCAGTGACGTGCTCACAGCGGCAAACGACATGTCCATATCTAGAGTCCCGAGCAACCAGCTTTTCCGCCTTATCGAAATCACCCATGCGGGCGTAAACCGTTCCCAAGTTTCCATACAGGTTTTGAACGTATTCCGTATCGCCTCGCGTTAATTCATGAGAAACAGAAAAATTTTATCTATATCTCAACATAATTTCGATAGGATTATCATTTTTAATTTAAGCAATTATGATGAAGAACCTTGGAAATTTATCGTTGAACTATTCAATAAAGGCAATTATATTTTGGTTGATGAAAAAGATGTTGTAAAAATTGCTAATAAGTATCGAAGATTTAAAGATAGGGATATTTTAGCTAATCGAGAATATAAATTTCCTAAAACAAGGGGAAAGGATTTCTTAACTTTAAATCGAGAAGAGTTTAATGAATTGATCATTAATTCAGATCAGGAAATAGTCAGAATTTTAGCAAGAAATATAAATATTTCAGGTCTCCTTAGTGAAGAACTTTGCTATAAAGCGGGAATCGAAAAAACTGAAAAAGGTAATAATTTAGGGATAGAAGATTTGAAAAATCTATTCGATGCCTTTAAAACTTTAAGAAATCAATTACTTTTTGGCAAAATTAGAGCAAATATTATAATCGATGGGCATGAAAATCAAATATCAGTTCAGCCTTTTGATTTTACTTTATACCAAAGTAATAATAAAAAATATTTTGAGTCTTTCAATGAAGCGGTTGATTATTATTATTCCCAAATTGATTCAGATCTAGTTAAATCTTCCCACAATGATAGTCTTGATCGCCAAATAAATGTTCAGGAACAAATACTGAAAAGACAAAATGAGTATCTAAACGAGTTAAAAATTCAAAAGAAAAAATTTTATGATTTTGGAGATTTTATATTTGCTAATTTTAATATATTAGAAAAACTGTTTGATACCATCTCAAAAGCGAGAAACAAAAATTATTCAATTGAAGAAATTAATAAAAAATTACTAAATGCCAAGAATGATAATATTGAAGGTTTAGAATTTTTCATTAAAATTATACCATCAACAAAACAAGTAGTAATTAACATAGAAGATAATGAAGTATATTTAAATTTGAATAAAAGTCTAGGAGAGAATGCCAATAGGCTCTATACTAAAGGAAAAAAGTATGAAAAAAAAATAAAAGGCACAATTCCTGCCATTGAAAAAACTAAAAAAACTATACAACAACTACTTAATAAAAGAGAAGTGGTCGAAGAAAAAATAGATTTCTTAATTAAGAAACCCAAGAAGAAGTGGTTTGAAAAATTTAGATGGTTCTTTTCATCTGAAGGATTTCTAGTTATCGGAGGGAGAGATGCTAATTCAAATGAATTGATATATAAAAAATATATTGATGATAAAGATTTAGTTTTTCATACAAACTTTCCAGGTTCCCCATTAACAGTCATAAAGAATCCGGAAGGAAAAGATATTTCCAAAAACACAATAAGGGAGGCTGCAATATTTGTTGCTAGTTATTCTCGAGCATGGAAAGAAAACTGGGGTGTTGTTGATGTGTTCTTTGTATTACCAGATCAAGTTTCAAAAACCCCTCCTTCTGGTGAATTTTTACCTAAGGGCTCTTTTATGATTATAGGAAAAAAAAATCTTATAAAAGATGCTGAGACAGAGTTAGCTGTTTGTTTAGAATTAATTGAATTACAAATTTCTTCAAATGACGAAAAGCGTCAATTTTATCCGAAAATAAAAGTAGGACCAGAAACTGCAATCAAATCCGAAGTTGATAATTATTTAATTATAAAGCCTTCTAATACAGGACTTCAAAAAGGAGCATTAGCCAAAGAAATATTATCATATTTTTTAAAAACATCTGAAAACAAATTAAGGAAATGGATAAAATTATTAACTTTGGACGAGATAGTATTGATTCTTCCATCAGGGAAATCTATAATAAAAAGCAATTAACTGGTCAATAAATAATCTTTTATAAATTCAATATTACGATAATCATCAAATAATATACCATCAATTCCTAAATCAATCAAATATTTGATCTTTTCGATAGGGTTTTTATATTTAATGAAATCCCAAGCCAACGCTAATATATTACGTTTATGACATTTTTCAATAAACTTTTTTTCAATTAAGTTAGATTTAAGACTAATCATATCTGGAATAAGAGTTAATTTAGCCATATCCCGATTCTCAAGAAAAGTTTTCAAAGTAAATCCTTTTCCTTTAGTAATATTATAACAAACTTGAGCTTCTGGTACCTTTGACTTTACTAATTTTAACATAACTAAATTTCTTCCACTAAAAATTGTGCTAAGTATTAATTGTTTTTTAATTACAATATCTATAACTTCTTTCCATGAAAATACTTCTTTTAATTCAATAATAAAATTAGTTTTACTCTTAAAATTTTCCAAAACCTCATTTAAGAGAGGTATTCTACAACTTCTATTTTTTGTTTTTAGTTTGCTTATCTCTGAATAATTATAATCTTTAATTAAACCAAAACCGTTTGTTGTTCTTTCTAAGGAAGAATCATGAATAACCACAAAATTTCCATCTTTTAATTCGCGAATGTCAAGCTCAATATAATTAGCTCCATGGTTTAATGCGATTTCAAATGCTTCCAGGGTGTTCTCATCAAAATGGGACCTTGTTCCTCTGTGCCCTATAAATAAAAAATTTGATGTCATTATTATAGTTAATAATGAAAGGTCAAATTCAAATTTAGGTTTCTTGAATAAAGAACATGTAAATGATTATAATAGCAAGTCCAAAAAACGTGAACGTGAAAACTATGGGATCT
>JBHLPZ010000305.1:0-2818 GCA_048885325.1 Candidatus Odinarchaeota archaeon | reverse complement strand
CAACATTTAGTCGGTATGAAAAGTAGTGATATAATAATCGCAATAAACAAAGATCCGGAAGCCCCAATCTTTAGTGTAGCAAATTATGGGATCGTGGGCGATTTATGTGAAGTTGTTCCTTTATTAACCGAAGCATTAAAGAAAAAATTAAGGCAAAATTAAAAAACAATACTTTTACTTTTTCTGTTATTCCTTCAAATTTTAAGCTTTAAATTTATTAAAGTTGAATTAATAGTTAATTCAAAACAGAATGTTAATTTTAAATCCAATATAGAGTGAAAAAAAATGGCAAAATTTATGACTCAAGTTATTAATGATGAAATTCTTGAAAAACTAACTCTTGAATATCGATATAAATTTCTCAACGAAAATTTGATACCTATTTTATCAGAGAATCAATTTGATTTCCTTAAATCTATTCAAGAATTTTGTTTAAAATTTGAGAATGAAAACAATATTACTCATGGACCTGGAGAAGATATTTATGAATGGTATCCATATTTTGGTAAGAAAGGTTATATTACACGCCAGCATAATTTTGATGTAATTGGTGCAAACTATAAAGAATATGGATTAGCTATGGATTTTATGAGAACACTAGCTTTAGATTTCTTCGATCCTCAATTGGCTATGAGTTTTGGAGCAACTGTAATCGGAATTAATCCTATATATGAACATCATGAACACGTGCCCGTAAGATTAGAAGCATTAAAAGAATTAGTGACTGGTCAATCTCCCGGTTGCCTTTTGATAACTGAGCCAGAAAGGGGATCTGATGCGGTACATCAACTAACTCTATGTGAAGAACAAAATGATGGTAGTTTTCTCCTGAATGGAGAAAAAGTATATCAGACTAATGCCCCTAAATCCAAATGGGCAGTAGCTTACGCAACCGCAGAGAAAAATAATGGTAATATGATGGCTCAATTTCTGATTAATACTTCTTGGGACGGATGGAATTGTGAAAGGGTTTTAATCCCTTGGGTGCCTAAACTTTATCTCGGAAAAGAAAACTTAGTGAATTTGAGAGTTCCAAAAGAGTATGTTTTAGGAGGTATTGGGAAAGGAAGGGATCATCTTTTTGAAGGATTAATACCAGAACGGATTGCTATTGCATTACGAGGTGTTGCAGAAAGTTGGGGGGCATTAGCACATGCAACTATTTATGCTAATATGAGAAAACAATTTGATAAGGAAATTTTATTTTTTCAAGGTGTAGGATTTTTATTAACAGATTTATGGGCTAAAACTACTTACCTAACTCATGCTTTATTAAAATTTTGTGAATCTTATGATGATAAAGTGAGAAAGTATGAAGGAAATTTGCCTGGAAACATTTCTGAATCAATGGTGGCGGCAGCAAGTCAATATAAATATAGCTGTGCTAAATTGAGTGAGCGTGTGTGTTATCAATGTGCTAATGTTATGGGAGGCGCAGGGTTATGTGATAATACGTTAATGCATGACCTATTGAATATCTCTAGAATTCAAGAAATAATTGGTGGAGCTAGACAAATCCATAGTTTTATCATGTCACGCGGTTTAAGAAGGATATTCCGCAATATAACAACTTAATATTAGCGAAAAGTGATACACTAAAATGAATAAAGTTGCAATAATTGGGGTTGGGCATACTAAATTTGGAGTTTTAGAAAATAAAGATTTATTAGATTTATTAGGTGAAGCCTCACTTCAAGCTCTTGAAGATTCTAATACTAATGATAAGGATTTTGATTCGGTCTATGTGGGTGCCATGAGCCCAAATGCCTTTAACAATTTAAGCGGGATTGCAAGTGCCTTGGTTGATAGAATAGGTTTAATTCCCGCTGCAGCTGACCATATTAAAAATGGTCCTGCAAGTGGCGGTTCAGCTGTGAAAACTGGTTTTCAAGCAATTGCTTCAGGTATGAGCGAGCTAGTATTAGTAGTTGGAGGTGAAAAAATGACTCATATTACTACTCCTGGGTATATCACTTCAAATGTGGCTACTTTAACCCACCCCGATGCAGAAAGGCGCCACGGTGTTTCACTTCCTTCTTTTGCTGGAATGTTAACACGTATTTATCTAGAAAAATATGAAGCTAAACTTGAATGGATTTCTGATATCGCAATTAAAAACCATAAAAATGGAGCATTAAATCCAAATGCTCATTTCCAGCGACCGATTGAAGATTTTATGAAAAGTGCCGTTCAAAAAGGGAAAGGTAATTGGAATAACGTTTATGAATTTCTTGAAGATGACAAAACTAACCCGATAATTGCTGATCCATTAAGACTTTTTCACATTTGCCCTATTTCAGATGGAGCTGCAGCATTAGTTTTATGTAATGCTGATGTTGCAAAGAAATATTGCGATACTCCTATTATAATCTCGGGGATAGGGCAAGCCACAGACACTCATATAATTTTTGAACGTGAAGAAATTACAACTTTAAAAGCTCTTAGAATATGTTCAGACCAAGCATATAAAATGGCTAAAAAAAGACCAAATGATATCAATGTTGCCGAATTACATGATGCATTTGAAATTCTCGAAGCGGTACAAAGTGAAGATATAGGCTTTTTTAAGAAAGGTGAAGGAGCTAAAGCAGCACACGAAGGTTTAACAGAAATAGGTGGAACAATTCCAATTAACACCTCAGGGGGTCTAAAAGCCCGAGGGCATCCATTAGGGGCTACTGGAGTAGCTCAGGTTGTCGAATTAGTTTGGCAACTAAGAGGAGAAGCAGGTAAAAGACAAGTTGGAGGAGCAAAAACAGGAATTACTTGCAATTTTGGTGGTTTTGGAAATAATATTATTTCATTACTAGTAGAGAGA
>JBHLPZ010000304.1:0-2819 GCA_048885325.1 Candidatus Odinarchaeota archaeon | reverse complement strand
TGTCTAAAAAAGAAAAATTAATAATTTTATTAATAATAGGGCTTGTATTTCCTTTGTTTATAAATAGAAATATCAGTTTCAGTGATAATCAAGAGATTAATAAAATAGATCTAAAAAGTTCATATGAATATATTGAATCATTTATCCATGTCTTTGGAAATTGGTCAGCTACTACAAGTGAACCTTGGTGTAGTGGTGAAGGATCTTGGAGTAATCCTTATATTATTGAAAATGTTGCTATTGACGCGAGTAATTCTCCCACGGATTATGGGATATATATCCAAGACTCAAATGTTTTTTTCATAATTAAAAACTGTAAAGTCTATAATTCTTTGGACTATGGAATCTATTTGGAATCAGTTAATAATTCTAAATTGATTAATAATAATTGTTCTAATAATGATTATCCAGGAATAGCTATTCTCTATGAGTGTTCGAATAATACAATCCAAGGAAATATAGTTAATGATAACAGGTACGATGGGATATATTTCTGGCAATATTGTAATAATAATACTATCTCAGGAAATATTGTAAATGATAATGGGGAAACTGGGATATCAATATACGATAATATAAATAATACTATTATCAAGGAAAATATCATAAATAACAATGGAGAATATGGAATAGAAGTGGTTGATTGGTCTGGTTTTAATACTATGTCGAACAATATTGTTCAAAATAACGGTGAAAGGGGGATAGATATTGAATACCAGGGTAAAAATAATACTCTTTTGAGTAATATTATAAACAATAATGGTGAATTCGGGGTATATCTAAGCTCTGATTGCAATTATAACACTATTTTGAAGAATACATTAAAAAACAATTCAGAAGGGATAAAAATAGATGGCTACTGTGATTATAATGTTATTAAAGGAAATGATATTAGTGATCATTTAGAATATGGGATATATTTGCTGGGTGGAGGAGAAGATTCATATAGTATTTTTAATGAAGTTTTGGATAATACATTGTATAAAAATAACTGCGGAATATATCTGGATCCTGACTCTAATAACAATTCTTTATACAAAAATTTCTTTCTAGCAAATGAAAAACATGCAATTGATGATGGATCTGATAATAAATGGAATAGCACTACAATCGGTAATTACTGGGATAACTGGACAAGTCCAGATACTAATAATAATGGTATTGTGGATGATCATTATCCATATATAGGAGGCTTAGCAGTAAGTATAGATTATTTACCGATAGCTGAAGACGGCTTCCCACAAATAACAATTAATTCTCCATCTAAGGGTGATGCATTTAATACCAGTGCCCCAAATTTTAACGTTGTAATCACAGATGATTATTTAGACGAAATGTGGTATACTATTGATGGTGGACTACATAACTACACATTTACAGAAAATGGGATAATTAATCAATCTGCTTGGGATGCAATAGATGATGGTAATATTAAACTCACATTTTTTGCTAGAGATATACCAAGAAATGTTAATTCTACTGGCGTTGATATTATAAAAGACACAGTAGCTCCAATCATCATTATCAACTCACCTACTGAAGGAGATGAATTTGGTAAAAGCGCACCATTTTTCAATGTAACTTTCACTGATGATAATTTAGATATTATGTGGTATTCATTTGATGGAGGAGCATCTATTTATATCATTATAAATAATACTGTTTTTAATCAAACTGCGTGGGCAGCATTAACTCAAGGAGAAATTACCATTACATTCTCTGCGAGAGATCTTGCGGGGAATGAAGCGTCTGAAAGTGTGACAGTAGCCAAGAGTGTACCAAGTGGATTAGACCCAGGTGTGATAATAACTATTATTATTGTTTCTATAGTCGGAGGAGTTGCGGTTATAAGTGTTGTGTATATCTTTATGAAAAAAAGAAAATCTACGTAATAATTCCTAATTAAATTATTTCTTTTTAATAATTTTATTTTCCTTTAAAATATTGTCTAAAAACAATTTATAATCCTAATTACGGATTTAGGAGTTTATAAAAATCAATATTAAGAATTAATTTTAAGTTATTATTTCTAAACATTTTGAATAAAAAGAAAAAGATTTATAATAATCCCATATATCTCTGGATTTGGGATTGAATTAACAATAATTGTATGTTCCTTGCTCCACCGATAACCTCTTCTATTTTACTTACATCTAACAACTCATCTACAGGAGTATTATCCGTCACACTTACACCTCCCATATGTTGTTGTACCTCATAACATATTTCATGGGTAAGTTTAGCTAAATAGTATTTACCCTGGGATGAGACAGATGCAACCCATTTCTCTGCATTTCTTGAAGGTTTATCAGTAAATAGAATCTTATCATCATAAATAGTTGCTGCTTGTAACGCAAGAGAAGCGGCCGCGGTACATTTTGTAAGTAAATCTGCTAATCCATAACCGACTCCTTGATACCGGATGACAGGTTTACCAAATTGCTTTCTTAAGTTAGTATAAATAATGCCATAAATTAATCCAGCATAACAGATACCGACACCACTTCCCATTATTGAAAGTCTTTCAGGAACTAAGCCTTCAAAAAGTCTTTTGTACCCTAATCCGTCGTCTGCCAGAACATATTCTTTAGGAACTTTAACATTATCTAAAATAGTATGGGATATTTGAACACGTGGGACAGAATTGATTTTTAATCTTTCTGTTTTTACTCCGAACTCACGAGCAATTATTGCTTGTATCATAGTTTCCCTTGGTCGTTCTGTATCATAAACACCATAACAAGCAAAATAATCTGCGACTGCTCCATTAGTGGTATAGACTTTTTCTCCGTTAAAAATAACACTATCATCTGTTTTTG
>JBHLPZ010000303.1:0-2852 GCA_048885325.1 Candidatus Odinarchaeota archaeon | reverse complement strand
ATCTATTTCTATGTAAAATCACTCTAAACAAATTTGAATAATCAGTTTATTATAGCCATTTGAATTCTAAAATTCTAAATTCGTAAACTTTTTTAATCTGACGAGTGAAATCATATAATTTTCTAATTTTTAAAATCTACGTATATTAGAGAATTATTTAATATTTTTGTCACAATATATATCATATCAACTAAAAGTTGAGTGAAATCTAATGAAAAATAAAAACAAAACAGAAGTATTAATATTAGTTCTAGGTATAACTTTCGCTTTATCAATTTATAGCAAATGGGCCTACATCAATATACAACTCAATAACAAATTCATTGATGAATTTCAGAATGAGAGTATCCTAATAAATCCAAAATTATCGGGATATTGGGAATTAAATTTCATACATATAGATGAAAATTGGTCATCTACTGCAGGAACATATCAATGGTGTAATGGTGATGGATCGTGGAATAATCCCTACACTATTGAAAATGTTACTATTGATGCGAGCAGTTCACCTACAGGAAGCGGAATTTTTATCAATAATTCTAAAAATGAGTATTTTATCATAAGAAATTGCACAGTGCATAATGCACAAAGCGGTACGTATGATGCGGGAATCAAATTGGAAAACACAAATAATGGAAGTTTAATTCTTAACAACTGCTCCAATAATGAAAATGTTGGGATTTTATTGCAGCAAAATTGTAGTAATAACACGCTCTCAGAAAATATTGCTAATAATAAGGGCACTGCTTCTCAGATAAGAGGTATATTTTTACAAATTAATTGTCACAATAACATCCTCTCAGGGAATACTGCCAATGACAATATAGAATACGGAATAATAGTTTATGATAATTCCAATAACAATAAACTCACAGGAAACACTGCAAGTGATAATGATCACTGTGGTATACTTTTTAATAATGGTTGCAACAATAACAGCATCTCGAAAAACATTGCAAATGATAATATACATTATGGCATACATTTATCTAATAACTGTGACAATAACACCCTCATGGAGAATACTATTAGCAATGTCTTAAAAGCGACTCAAGATAAGGGAATTTATTTAAATTTAGAATGTGATAATAACACTATCTACGAAAACACTGCAAACGATAATTTGGAATATGGAATATTTTTAGAAACAAATTGTGATAATAATAAAATAGTAGGAAACACTGCAAACAATAATGATTTTCACGGGATATATTTATATAATCAATGTCATAACAATACAATATCGGGAAACATCGCAAGTAACAATATAGGTACAATTCAAAATATAGGAATATACTTATACCAATGTGATAATAATATCATCTTGAAAAATACCGCGAGCAACAACAGTTATTACGGGATATATTTAAATAATCAATGTTATAACAATACCATATCGAGAAACACTGCTAGAAAGAATACACAATACGGGATATATATAATTAATCAATGTAATAGCAATACTATCTCTGGAAATATCATCTATGAAAATAATGGTGGAATTATAATATTTAGTACGTGTAATAATAACCTTATTTATAATAATTGTTTATCATACAATTCATGGAACAATGCGGAAGATAACGGTACGAATTATTGGGATAATGGTATTTTTGGGAATTATTGGACTAGTTATATAGGAATAGACGCAAATCTTGATGGAATCGGTGATTCAGCTTATAATATACCTGGTACGGGAACAGGAAAAGATAATAAACCTTTGATGAATTACGAACCTATTTATCATGAAATCCCTGAAGACATAAGCTGTGAAATTGGATCAATCGGTAATATACTTAAATGGACTTTGTTTGATATATCTCCTTTTTTAGAATCTTATAATATTCTAAGAGATGGTATTTCCATAAAAAGTAGTACATTAAATAAAATGCAATCCGAAATTTTTGTGAACATTGATGGACTAGATGCTGGCAATTATATCTTTACATTAGAAATAGATCATGGATATGGTGCTCCAGCTTCTTATAGTGTGTTGGTTGATATTAATAATACCGCTCCCAAATTTACAGTCAAACCCAATGATTTTTCTTATGAAGTAGGGAAATTGGGCAATAATCTCTTATGGACATTTTCAGATGTGAGCACAAATAATCCTACCTATACCATTAAAAGAAATAACTTACCATTGATTATAAGTGAACCATGTGTCTCGGGAGAAACAATTAACATTTCAGCTGATGAGCTCAACGCAGGATTATATTGTTTTGAAATCGAAGTAAATGATGGTTATGGTGGAATTATTCAGGATACTGTATGGATAACGGTTAAATCCAGTTCTGACTTAAATATGACGAAGCAATTATATGTAGATGTTATCAATCAATTGTTTTCACTACAGGATTTTATTTTTACTTTTGTTATCTATAATGAAAACAATCATGGAATTAATTCAGCGATAATTCAAATGTGGTGGAATGAAACTAATGTATCAACTGATATTCAAACTCTCGGTAATGGGTTGTACTTTATTGCATTGGACCCTATAACAGTAGAACCAGGAGATGATCCAATTTCATTAGAAATGGAAATTTCTGCTCCTGGATATCAAGATAAATCTTTTATTACATACATTGCTGTAGATCCTGATACTTTAGAAAAAAATTTAGCAGGAAGAACCAATAATCTTCCACTCATTCTAACAATTACAATAATCTCTTCAATCGTAGGAATAGTAGGAGTAACAGCAACTACACTATTTATACTCCATAAAAGAAAGCAAGTTAGGTAATATAATAAATAAAACATTTTTTTTTCTTTATTTTTAAAGATTTATTGTCATAGATTCTAATATTAAAAACCTTCTCTAATTATGTTTTCACCATTATTTATGG
>JBHLPZ010000302.1:0-2894 GCA_048885325.1 Candidatus Odinarchaeota archaeon | reverse complement strand
AGGTATTATCCTTACGCCTGTTATTGATAATGCTATTGAAGGAGGGAGAGTACAACTTAATAGTACTGTTATTCATCAATTGGGACTTGGTTCTGGTTTGCTAGTAGCATGGGAAGACCCGCTAACTAGATCAATGGGTTCTGCTAGAATTGCTGAAGCTATGATAAGTCCTACTGAAATACGAATGAGCAGAAATACTAAAGAAGATACAAATATTCATGCTCAACAAGTAGTTGTATATTCTACTGAACCTCCAATCCAAAAAGCATCTGAAATTATGCTAGAAGTCCATTCTCAGCCTAATTTATTAGGATATTGTCTAGTAAGTCCTAGAACTCAATATGTATTATCATTAATTCCAGATGATATTTTAGCCTTCGAGGATGAGCTTACTGGAGCAATAGGAGCGGCAAAAGTCGAAATCTCCGACGCTACTCCAGATAATTCAATAACTATTGATAGTGAAATATTAGAGGCTTCTGGAATTGGCAGTTTTGAGGTGAAAGTATATAAAAATCTCCGTCCAGTTATCCCCCTACAAAATGTAGCTCTTGGTATCTCTCCTATTAGTGGGGAGAATATGTGGGAAATTATTAGCACAGCACGACAAAATGTAGATTCTTTAAAAGGGTGGTTAGCTAATTATATCATCTTTAAAGGTATTAAATTGAGATGGAGCGCAGTTAATATTGCATGTTCTTTATTAAATACCATTCCAGATTTAACCGGTGATATTTTTGCCCAAATTACTGGAAATACAGCGATAAACTTAACTCCAACTGGCCTAATACCATTTAATGCCATATTAATAATTGATATAAGCCGTTCGATGATGGCGAGAGATGTGTTTGTTACTAATATCGCCCCTGCTATTGAAGGAATTAAAGCAGCAATGGAATCACGTGAAATTCAGGAATTCCTTGTACATTTCAAACCTGGAGTTAACATTCCTAGACGTATAGCTGCGGCATTTGCGGCAGTTTTATTTCTAAGTGAAAAAGTAGGTAGAGGCTTTGGAGAAAAAGTCTCCGTGATACGATTTGCAGATGAGGCTCAGATATTACCATTTATGGACAGTTTTTATATGGATTCTGCCAGTGGAAAGAAAGGTGTGCTTGAAGATGCAGCACGCATGATTGTAGACCGTATTGGTAATGCTTATGGTCAAGCAACTAATATGGGATCAGCAATGGCAAAAGCCCACCAAGTCCTTACAGAATTTGATAAAATTAACCCAGATCAACCAACTATGGTTGTTCTCCTCACAGATGGTGTCCCTACAGATGGTGATGACTTTTTTAAATCAGTGAAACTCTTTGCAGAGAATCCAAATGTAGTTATTTATATTGTAGGACTTGGAAATCCTGATCGTGAACTGATGATCCGTGCTGCTTCACTATGCGGTGGAGAATATTTCGAACCAGAAGATGCAGGAGAATTATTGATTTGGTACTCAAAACGAGCGAGAGATTTGACGGTTAAACTAAAAGCTCACAAACATGAAATTTAAATTGGATTATTTTTTACCTAATTAACTCCTAACTTAGCCATTAAAGCATTAAATAGAAATTAAATAGGTAAAAAATAATTTTAATTAATACTTAGCTTTTCTTTCTATAATTTTTTTGAGAATTATTAAAAACATTATTTTAATACTCATTTGATCGAAAGGCTCTTCTCTCCACTTTTTTTTCAATATGGCTATTAAATCAAAATATTAAATATTTATTCATTATTTTTCTCTATAACCTATTAATTATCCAATTGAATTAAAAAAAGGTTTATTTTATGTTAGATGCAATTGAGAGTGGGAAAATAACATTAAAAGTTTTGACGACTAACGAAATAAGTATTACGAAATTATCTGAAGATAAATTTAAAGGTAAAGTTATTCAACCTGGAAAGAGTGTAAATAGGGCAATGGCAGAACATGGATTTGCAATGAGCATAGATATTATAGACAATGAAGAGAAACATCTTTACTTACTTGACACAGGAGGATTAACCGATGCAATTATAGAAAATAGTAAGCAATTTAATATTAACTTAAAAGATATTGAGAAACTAGTCTTAAGCCATGGTCATTTTGATCATTTTGGGGGATTACCAAAATTAATACCAGAGCTTAAAGAGGGAACTAAACTCTACTTGAATCCAGATTGTTTTCAGCAATTCTTTGCCGCTGTTACTAAGACTGGAGAAGAATTGCCCCCAGAAGAGTTAGCCGACTCTATAAAAGCTTTAGAAAAAGAAGGAAAAGTCAAATTAAGTGGAAAATTTCCACTGCTTAGTAAAAATGTTGTCCAGAATTTAGCAGATCAACATCATATAGAAGTAATTGAAACTAAAGAACCAGTTGAATTATATAGGGGAATAATGACTAGTGGAGAAATCGAGTTATTTGATGAAGAGGAGCTAACAAAGGGGATTTATATCATGAAAAGTAGGAAAGAGTTTGAAAAGCATTATTTCAGAGATGAAACTTCAATTTATTTTAATATTAAGGATAAAGGATTGGTTGTTCTAACTGGATGTGGACATTGTGGAATTATAAATACCATTAAACATGGTCAAAAATTGATGGGTTTAGATAAGATATATGCGGTAATAGGGGGCTTTCATGAAGAATGGAATCCAATTGAAAAAATTGAACGAAAAGTCAAATATTTTGAAGATATTAATCCAGAAATTATTTGCGGGATGCATTGTACAGGTTTTAATTTCAATTCTCTGATGTCGAAACACCCTGCGCATACTTTAGGAATGGTTGGTACTGAATTTCATCTTTAATTAAATTTTCTTTATTTGTTTTTTTTATATGATTTCTTCATTTTGAAAAGGATAAGTTATTCGTAAAATTATAATTTCAAAATGGGTATCTTTTTATTTAACTT
>JBHLPZ010000301.1:0-2962 GCA_048885325.1 Candidatus Odinarchaeota archaeon | reverse complement strand
AGCTCCATAAATTAATCCTATTGAGAAAGAAATACTTACTATAATATTTCCAAGAAAACCACTTTTCTTTCCCCATTTTGCATAGACCCATCCAATAAATCCAAAGAATACAGCAAGGATGATATTTAGAAATCCTATATTAAAGAAAAAACTATGAAAGATAGATAATCCTACACCTATTCCATATGCCGCGAAAAAAATTATTTTTGCTTGCTGTTTAGTAATTCTTCCGCTTGGAATTGGTCTTTCTGGACGATTTATTCTATCTATTTCAAGATCATAAATATCATTAATAACCATTCCTGAGCCAGCAACAAAAAAGTAAGTAGTTACTCCAAGAATTATATTTATTATAACAAGGTAAGCTGGAATATTAGTTCTTGTATTTAATATGCCAATTATAACGGTTAAACTTCCCATGATATCATTTATTGGGCGGAGTATTTCAATTACATCCCTGATTTTCATTCCAAATATAACCTTCTTAAATTTTATTTTAACGGGTAACTCTTTTTACAGTTTTTACCTGCATCCTTTATCTCATCGATTATTGGTTTTAATGAAGAACCATTATCTTTCAAAATATTGTTTTCTAAGTATGTGCCCATTACAATAATACCCGCTCCTGCTTCAACAAAATCTCTAGCATCCTCTTTTGAAGTAACTCCTCCTCCTACTATAATAGGAATATTTAACATTTTAGAACAAAGATGAATAGTTTCAGAAGGTATCCTTTCACTTCCAGAACCAGCTTCTAAATATAATAATTTAAAACCTATCATTTCTGCTGCTAAGGCGTAAGCTGCTGTTAACTTTGGTTTATCTCTTGGAAGTAATTTGGCTCTACCAATCCACCCAGCAGTTCCTCCAGGTTCAATTATCAAATAAGCAGTTGAAATAGGCTCAATATTTAATATTTTAATTGTATAGGAAGCAAGTGCTTGACTTCCAATTATATTATTTGGATCCTCAGAATTTAAAAGAGACATAAACAAAATAGCGTCTGCTTCTTTAGAAATATTACTTATTCCACCGGGGAAAATAATTATTGGCACGTCTACTTTTTCTTTTATCGCGAGAATAGTATCATCAACAAAACGTTGATCAAAAACAGTACTCCCTCCAATAAGAATAGCATCAGTACATGCTTCCAGTGCACATTCTGCCATTTTAGCTGCCTTTTTCGGAGGTTGTTTAACTGGATCAGGATCAATTAAAGAAAAATGTAATGCACCTTCTTTATTGAGTTTATTTATAAGGTATTCATAGGTGCTCATCTCTAAAGATTTACTTGTCAAAATATCAGTCATATAATTCACATTTCAATAATTAATTTACTTTTTTAGTATTTATTAACATTTTTCTAATTTTATCATAAACTAGAATTACTTTATTTTTCCACCCTTCAAATTCATATAAGCTTCTAGGATAATTCTTATACAACTTTGAAATTTCTTTCATTCTAATTCGAAGATAATTTAAATCTAACAATAAATTAGGTTGAGCAATTCCTTTGATCGCTTTATTTACCATATTTAAAAGTGATAAATTCAAACCTCCAGTTGATGAGATCTCTAAGATTTCTTCTCCACTTAATAAATCTTTCTCTAACCCAAAATTTAATTCAGTATTAGTCATAACCTGTAAAGTCATTCTGAGTAGATCTAATGCAGCAAATTCTGCTCCAAAGCTAGTCATAACTTTATGATTATAATCCCATAGAGAATTAATAGTGAAATCTCCATGTTCTATTGCATTTATAGCAGTTTCTGCGGCAAAAAAACCTCCCCTCATTGAAGGATCTATCCCCCCACCGTGCAATGGATTAATTTGGCAAGCAGCATCTCCTATTAGCATTATCCCATTAGCTGCACAAGACCAAAGCGGCCTTCTCACAGGCACTAAGCCTCCCCCAGAAGAGATTATATCATAATTCGACGTTAATATGAATTGATTAAAAACATTTTTCTTATAATACTCCTTTATATCACCTTTATATTCAGGAAAGGTGCCTAAACCTATATTTACAGAAGATTCATTTTTAGGAAAATACCAGATATAACCACCCGGAGCTTTTTCTTGATCTAAGATGATTGAAATATACTCTGGATCTTGAACTTGAAGATTTTGAGGTGAAAATTTAACTATTTCTCTGAAGCATAAAATTGTATCTTCACGAGAAATTGTTTTTTCGATTAACTCGCTACTTATTTTTTTTCTTAAAGGTGAATAAAAACCAGATGCGTCGATTAGGATTTTAGATTGTAATTCTGTCCTCTCTCCATTTTTTAATTTAATTTTTACACCAGATACGGTGTCTTGTTTATATACTAAATCTAAAGCCATCGTTTTATCTAAAAATTGCTTTACTCCCGCGTCCAATGCTTCATTTAGGAGTCGTTGTCCAAATTCTAGTCTATTCACAATATAACCTGCTTGTTTTGGATCACATAGATCAATACATTTTTTTAAATTAGGTGAATATAATTTAGCTCCTTTGATATGACAAGAAAGTTCTTCTCCTCTAGGATTATTTATTTTAAGGAATTCAAATATTTCAGTCCCTACAGCATCCCCACATATCTTATCACCAACTTTATTTTTTTCTTTACTATCAAGGAGACAAACGTCTAATCCTTTTTCAGCAGCAAATCTAGCTGCTGTAGTACCTCCAGTGCCAGATCCAATAACGATTATATCAAAAGATTTTTTAATTGGTTCCATTATATGTGAATATTTGTTGTTATATGAAGAAAATAATTTGAATTATAATAAAGTTAATAGAAATATGATTAAAGTTGTTAAAATCGGTACGGTCAAATCATCCCATGTACTTGGGGAAAAAACTTCAATTATAGTTGCTAATGCACTGGTAATTATTGATAATATTAAAGCAGATTCGATAGAAATATGTACTTGAGTTATTGGATTTGTAACACCTAGTACAGCAAAAGCAATAAAG
>JBHLPZ010000300.1:0-2969 GCA_048885325.1 Candidatus Odinarchaeota archaeon | reverse complement strand
GCAGGAGTTATATCGAAGAACTCTGAAGAAGGAAAATATATATTAAACGAAGAAATAAAAATAGGAGTATTAAGATTCTTTATGCGAATTGGTAATCGAGTGATCCCACGAATTTCTTTGTATTTAATCATCTACGTGTTGGGTTTTATTGTGTATTTTATTCTTGCTATAATAAGAGGGAATGAATTTCTTACTGATCCTATCAGTTTATTTTTATTACTTTTCTTGATTTTAGGAATGTCAATATTTATTCTCGAAGCATTAAAAATTAGGAAATTAAAACCGATATAATTATTAATCTATTTCATTATTACTATAAAACTTTAGGTTATATGCTTTTAATAATTTAAAAAAAGGAAAAAAAATATTATTCTATTTTGTTATTAATTTAAAAATTAAATTGAAGAATTATGGGATTTAATGTATTATTAGTGAATCCAAATAGGTTTAGAGATCCGCCAGTAATCCCCATAGGTTTAGAATATATCACCACTGCGCTAGAAAAATACCATCATAATGTAAACATATTAGATTTATGTTTTTGTGAATCACCAAAAGAACAGTTAACTAAAACGTTATCCAAAAGATCCTACGATATCGTAGGCTTTTCAATCCGTAATATTGACTCATTAGGTTATTTTAATAATAAGTTTTTTCTGCCATCTATTAAACCATTAGTTCAATGCGTTAAAAAGCAAAACATTCCAGTAATTCTAGGTGGATCAGGATTTTCTGCTATGCCCTACAAAATCTTAGATTATTTTGATGCGGATTATGGAATTGTTGGTCCAGGTGAAATTATATTTCCTCGATTTTTAGAATTATTGCGATCTGAAAAAAAAGTAAAAAAAATCCATAATGGTTGGAATTACGGCTCTGATGTTGAATTAGTTCATTTACGTGGTCATAAAATTCATTATTCCCAATATTTATCTGGTGATGCTACAATAGGTTTTGAGACACATAAAGGATGTACGAGTCAATATCCCTTTTGTATTAATGCTGGTACAATTACTATATATAAAAAGATTCCTTACATAATAGAGGAATTAAAATACATTGTTAATCAAGGTTATACACATTTTCAATTATGTGATAATGAGTTCAATTCTGATTTAAACTTTTCAATTAAGTTTTGCAGGGCGCTGATTGAAGCAAATTTTCCTTTAAAATGGAGCCTCTGTATAAAACCGCAACCTTATAACGAAGAATTATTTAAACAATTACATGAGGCTAAAGTTTATAAAATATCGATTGATATAACCAGCGATAAAAGGATTCAAGAATTAAACAATTATAACTATAACGACTTAAGGAATGTTATTGAATATTGCACAAAATATCAATTCGAGTTGGTGATTAATTTATTAGTTGGATATCCACATGAGTCGTATGAATCTATTAAGAAGATGATTGATTTTTTTAAATCTCATCGCCCTACTTCAGTAACCGTTGATTCTTACTTTCGAGTATATGATAATACAGAGTTAGCAGATTTAATTAAAAATGACCCTTCTTTACAGATAAATTTGATAAAACCTTACTCAGAAAAATTAAATTTCTTGGAACCGGTTTATTATAATCAAATTAGCCAAGATTTGCTAGAAGACCTAATTTCAGAAGACGAATTATTTAGGATTGCTTGGTTTAATACAGGATTGAATTCTAAACGAATAGAATAACTATTTATTAAAAAAAAAGAAAAAATGTTTATTTTATTTCAATTTCGACAGTATCATTCAATAGGTCTAAATAAGGAACTTCAATCTTTAACAATCCATTCTTATAGGTTGATTTGGCTTTATCAGGATCCACTGGACAACATAATTGAAAAAGACCTCCATATTTTAATGTATCAGCTTCGCCATAAACAATTAAATTATCCTTATTCATTTTTAGTTTAATAGTATCTTTCTCTACTCCAGGTAATATCACTTCAATTATATAGCCAGTACTTTCTTCATTATCATACATGCATAACTCTGGAATAATATATCTTGTTTTAGGTTCTTCTTCTGTCTCTTTAATCTTACTTTTTTCTTCTACTTCTGCTAATTCTGTCAATATTTTCACTTTTACTTTTATTTTTACTTTAATTAAATTATAAGGAAAATTTAGAGATTTCTATGTGCGCATTATAAAATATTAAATAATATTCGGAAATCAGTTAATAATGTTAAGAAATTATCGTAATTGACTTTCATTTTTAAGGTTTAAAATATCCAAATTAGGAATAACTAATAAATAAATGATAATAAAATAGAATTTACAGCCTATTAATATACACTTTTTTTATAGTTTTGATGCTTATTACCTTATTAATAATTATATGAGTGTTGAGAAAATCTTGGATTATCGTATAGAAAAAGATGTATTGGGCGAAATTGAACTTCCTAATAATGTTCTTTGGGGTATAAATACTCAAAGGGCAATAAAAAATTTTAAAATAAGTGGCAAAACTTTTCCAGACATTTTTATCATCTCATTAGCACAAGTAAAGAAGGCTTGCCTATTAGCTAATCTTGACCTTAGGTTAATTAATAATGAGATTGGTGAAGCTATTCTTAAAGGAGCAAACGAAATCTTAGAAAAAAATAAGCATTTAGACCAATTTCCAATTGATGTATTTCAAACAGGGAGCGGTACCCAGACTAACATGAATATGAATGAAGTTTTAGCTAATAGAGCAAATCAAATACTTGGGTACCCAATGGGTCAAAAGGAACCTGTGCATCCAAATGATCATGTTAATAAAGGCCAATCCTCTAATGATGTAATTCCTACCACTATGCATATATCTGCTTTACATATGATAAATGAAACCTTATTTCCCTCTCTAGACAGATTGAAAGAATCTTTATCAAGAAAAATTGAGGAGTTTAAAGATTTTATTAAGGTTGGAAGAACACATCTTCAAGATGCGGTACCTATACCTTTATCATTAGAATTTGAAGTGTATAAAAAACAGA
>JBHLPZ010000299.1:0-2982 GCA_048885325.1 Candidatus Odinarchaeota archaeon | reverse complement strand
TTAATGGAAAAAAATGGACACTTCCCATTAACCATGCCCTCACTAATACCGGAGAGTAACTTTTTATTAGAGGCTGAACATGTAGAAGGCTTCGCCCCAGAAGTTTTTTGGGTCACTGAAGCAGGTAGTTCAGGTAAATTATCCGAGCGTTTAGCTTTACGCCCTACAAGTGAGACTGCTTTATATAAAATGTATTCATTATGGATAAGAAGTTATAAGGATTTACCTTTTAAAAGATATCTTTCATGCCAAATATGGCGCTATGAAGGAAAAATGACGAGACCATTCTTTAGAGCACGAGAATTTCATTGGATAGAAGGTCATGATGTATTTTCAACAATGGAAGGAGCCTTAGAGCAGGTAAAAGAAGATATGGAAGTTACCTATCAAATGCTACAAGATGAGTTTGGAATCCCTATAATATTTTTCGAAAGACCTCAATGGGATAAATTCCCAGGAGCTATTTCTACTTTTGCGGCAGATGCTTTGATGGGTTCTGGAAAGGTATTACAATTGCCATCAACTCATTTACTTGGTCAAAATTTCTCTAAACCTTTTAATGTAAAGTTCGTTGACAGCGATGGTGAAGAAAAATATGGATATCAGACATGTTACGGTCCAGCGATAAGCAGAATATATGGAGCAATGATTGCTTATCTCGGAGATAATAGAGGATTAATTTTGCCTTTCGATTTAGCACCAATTCAAATAATTATAATACCAATTATCCATAAGGGCAAAGAAGAAATCGTAATTAAGAAAGCTAAGGGAATATATAATCAACTAAAAGATAAATTCAAAGTGAAAATTGATGTTTCTGAAGAATCTGTTGGAAATAAGTTCTATTTTTGGGAAATGAAAGGTGTTCCTATCAGAATTGAAATTGGACCTAAAGATATTGAAAAAGGACAAATCGTGCTCGTTAAACGACATGATGATAAAAAATTTACCATTAAAGAGGCAGAATTAGAATCTCAGGTTGAAAAAATTGCTACAAATTATACGAAAGAAATAAAAGAGAAGTCGCTAATTGATTTTGAGTCTCAAGTTGAATGCGTATATGAAAAAGATGCTGCCATAGAAGCGATTAACAATGGAAAAATCGTGTGTTGCGGGTTTTGTTCAATCGATATGGATGCTTATCATTGTGCGGAAGTGGTTGAAAAAGACATTGGAGGTTTTGTAAGAGGTAAAAGAGTAGACGAGGAAAAGCACGAATTTGCAACATGCTTAATTTGTGGTAAACCCGCATCCTGTACTGTTTATATCGCTAGAAGTTATTAATGAATTATCCCTATTTAAAGATGTGACTTATTAAGAGTAATATTCAAGAACTTTAAAAGCAAATCTACTTGATACTGTCGCGGGACCTCCTCCCATTTCTATTGCAACTTCTATTGCCTCAATAATTTGCTCTCTATTTGCCCCTGAATTTAGAGCTTCTTTAATATGCCATTCTATACAAGATTCGCAATTAATTATTATGGAGATACCGATTGCAATGAGTTCTTTTTGCATTTTAGTTAATGATTTATCTAAGTATGTATTTTTTTCTAATTCTAAAAATGCTTTGTAAACTTTTGATTTCTTAGTTAGTAAAAAATTATGAGCCTCTTCTCTATCAGATATGATTTTTTCAATTTTATTTATATCATCTTTATTCATAATATTTTAAATTCATCACTTCATTCCTTAAATCTTTAATGAAATTAGGTTTTGAGGCTGCAAGGAAAGCCATTAAAAGTTTTAAAATTAATGGAAATATATATTTAATACCTTTGCTTCACATTTGCATTTGTGACTTATTATGATAGATAAAGATAAAGTTATAGAAATTTTCAAAACCCTTGATAAACCATTAAGACCTGGAGATATTGCAAAAGAATTAGGAATAGAATCTAAAGAGGTCTCAAAAATTATAAAGGAATTAGGAGAAGAAGAGAAGGTTTATTCACCTAAACGCTGCTATTATGCGTTGAAGTAATAAAAAGTGAGTAATTTGAGGACTGTAATATCGCAAAAAGTCATTTAAGTATTTAAAATAAGACTTTTTTTATATATATTTAAATATCAAAAGGAATATTGATACTATAGTTAAAATTTGCTTTAAAATAGTTAAATGGTATAACTCTATGAAACATCGAGATATTGAATGGAAAACTACTTTAATAAAAAGTTTAATTTATAGGGGAATTACTTTAGTCTTAGGGACCGTAACCGCATATGCTTTAACACGTAGTATAGCAATTGCTACAGGTACTGCTCTTTTAACAGAAGCTGTGCAAGCTGTAAATTATTTTGTGTATGAATTAATTTGGAGTAATCTGTCAAGAAGAAAAATTGAAAAGGAGATTTTGCAGAAAATTAAAAATAGAGAAATTAATTTAAAAATAGGATTCTCATCAATATTAGATTTAGCTTATCAACTTTCTCAAATTGATACATTTGTGCCTAAATTATATTTATCAACACTAAATATTTTTAATAAAATGTTAGAAAATACAGAACTAGAAGAAATACATGATGAAATTGAAAAATATAGAAATCATTTTAAAAATGTGCACTCGAATAGAAAGATGTTCTTTCTAAGTGATAAATAGTAACTGAAAAGTCTTAGTTATCTTAATTTAAATTAAAATATTAGAAAAAAATAAATAATTACAAAAAAAACCTCTTAATTTAAAGCATAACCACCTGGTGCGTATTTCCTTTTTGTACGAATTTATCTTCTAAATTTTCATACTCGCAATCCAAGCACTTTACGATAATTGGCGGAAAATATTTGATAATTCTGGGTTTTTTCATACTAGAACAGTTTGGGCAATTATAATACATTTTTGATACTTAAAAATTAATTATAATCAATCCAACAATAATTTATTTAAAAAAGAATAAAAAGAGCAACATTTTTTTCAGATTTGTAGAAATAATTTTATAACCGCATGGAAATATTTAAGATTTTTACTGTGTTTTCCATTATAA
>JBHLPZ010000298.1:0-3001 GCA_048885325.1 Candidatus Odinarchaeota archaeon | reverse complement strand
ACAATTTGAACCGAACGAAGGGAACTCAACGAATTTAAACAACTGTGAAACAAATTACTTTCATAAAAAATACAAGATTGATGTTATTTGGTTAGAAACTCATTATAGATTGATTTTTTTAAAAAGAAAAAAGTATAAAAACTTCTTGAATTGGTAGAAACCATTGTGGATAACACATACGATATTTATTCAACATCAATATTAATGTCATAAGAAGTCTTACCTTTGCTACTTGCTAGAGCAAGAACACGATATTCTAGAGCTTTGGCATCATTAGGTCTTATTTTTAGAGCTTCAGTAAAGCACTTAAATGCAGCTGTATTATTACCTTGTTTAAGATTTAATCCTCCTTTATTAAACCATGCATGAAAATTACGAGGATCGAATTAGCATTCATTCCCTTAAAAGAAGGTGCTTCTGAGAGCCATACTGAATTCAAATTTCGCTCCTTCATAATCTTTTGAGCCATCATTTTTTGGACGGGATTATGAAAAGCTCCACATCTCATACACATACCACGATTAGGATCAACATTCGCCCCACAATTTTCACAAATATAAATATCATCTACCTTTTCAGGTTTGCTATCCTTACTTTTCTTCTTGATCATGATTTCACAAATTTAATATTTTTGTCTTTACTAAATATTGATTGTATTTTTATTTTAATACTATTTTTTATAACCTTCAAAGAATAGTAGAAAAAGAGAACTTTGAAAAAATATATTAAAATCTTCTGCATTGAATTAGAATTACCATAAATTCAGTCTAAGGTTTAGAAATACATCTTTTATAGAAGGCAAAAAAGGTTAGTTCTTTTTTGTTTCGGTTCTGGGGAAAGGCTTGGTAGCATAATATTCAACGATCTTTATTATTCTTGATCCCCATTAGTTTTAAATACAACCCTAATAATAATTTATATTAATCCATTAAATAAATATTAAATCAATTAAAGGGGGTTTAATCCTTAGGAAAATGTGGAATTTACAGGGTGGGAGCCATCCATTGATTAATGCTCAATTGAAAGCCGATATTTCAAAGCATATCGCGACCAAGCAAATAAAAGGAGGGATATTAAAAGGAATTGATTTAGTGAAAAAAAAGGGAAAAATAGAACTTTCAAAGCCAATAGGACCTCCAGATAAATTAGCTGAACCCTTTGATTATGAAGAACTTAAGTTAGTAGCACAGAGACTATATGATTTGGGTTATTATTATGAAAGAAATCCTGAAAAGGAGAAAATTGAATATACCATCGCACCTAATTATCTGGGAATTATCGGAATGGCAAGTGAAAAAGAACAAAATAGTCTGCAAGGAGCAATTAAAAAGTTCCAACGAGTTCATGGGTTCTCTCTCGATGAATGTAATGGATGTATAGATACAGATGAGAAGACTCTAGAGAAGTTAAATAGTAAAATGGTTATACCATTGAAATCTTATAGTAGTGGTATTACTAAAGGGGTAGAAGGGTTTTATAAATTTGAAGAGAGCGATCATAATCATCTTCATCCGATTTTATTGGACTTTATGGATGATATCCATTGGTTTTTTAATAAATGGATGAAATCATTTGAAATCGCAAAAGCAACAGGTAAGGTAAAAGGTAAATATTCCAAGGATATAAAACAAGCATTCGAGAGGAATTTAACTAAAAATGTTGTAATATCTTATGCATCAAAAGGATATCCAGGAGATGGACATAAAGATCCAAGAAGTGATTATTATAAAGGTAAAGCTATAGATATTATTGCTATAAATAAAGTTAATGTAAGTGATGCTAGAAAAGAACCTGTTCCAGCACCTTGGCTTAATGGTGTTCCTCTTCAATATAGGCAAATAATGATGACTAATGAATATTTTAAATTTTTTGAAGGCTTTTATACTGGACCCGTGATGGCTTTCGCAACCATACTGAATCTTTTTAAGCAATATGAATCAGATCTCCCATTTAGATGGCGACTTGCTCAATTAGATACTCCATGGCATGGTGATAAAGAGAATCATCAAGATTATATTCATATTTCTGTAAAAAGTAAAATGAGTATTGGGTAATAAAGTCAGTAATTTACACTCAATGCTCAAGCGGTTTAATTACTTTGTCTTTACAAAAAATTTTTAAAAATATTCAACTATCATTAAAAAAATTTGTTAGTTGATAGAAGAAGATGGAAATTGAGGAGGGATTTTTTATTTTTTCTTTTGTTGTTAAAAAAAAAATATCGAAATAAGGATATTAAAATATTCATCGCCTTATTTCTGCGCCACAGATACCACAAAAATTTTCGATTCCCTTTAATGGACTCCCGCAATTTGGGCAGAAAATTTTATCTACACTTGGAAGAGGCAATACTTCCTGCTTTTGCTTTGGTGGTATCTCTTGGGTCTCTTGAGGTCTAGCTTCTATTTTACTAATTTCAGCATAGATTGGACTCCAAATTTTTTGGTAAGGTAGCTTATTTCCGTGAACTGGACAAAAAACTCTAGACAAAGTCCAAGGACCTGCTACTTTAATATTATCCACTGTAGCTTCTCGTCCACATTTATAACAACGAAAAACAGCATCACGAATATAAGAAATAAATTGCTCTTTTTGTAAGTGAGGAAGTTTATAACTTCTTCCTCCATGTAAAGGACATCTTTGTTTTATGATAATTTTAGTACCAGCTATTTTTAAAAGATAAATGGCACCTATAGCCCCACATCGAGGGCAGCTGAACACTTTACTAAAATCTAGTACACTCATAATTTTTCGCACAGTTTTAACTTAATGAAAAATTAAGAGATTTTTCATTAAATTTTTATTGGATTTTATTACATTCACTGTTTAATATTTATTTTAGTATAAACATATATTTAACTTTAAGTAATCAATTCGATATTCAATTTAACGGTTGAAGGGATTGAGGAAGCAATAAATTATCTCGCAAGCGTGGAAAAGAGATGTATAAAACCGTTCAAATCCTTAAAGGATTTAATTATTAAATGCTAAAAAGAAATTC
>JBHLPZ010000297.1:0-3018 GCA_048885325.1 Candidatus Odinarchaeota archaeon | reverse complement strand
AGATGTAGAATTTGATTCTGCTGGACTATACCATTATTACAAAACAGCTCAAGATGGAACAGTAAACTATTTGAGGGATAAGGGTATAGATATAACTGATTTTAGAACTAAAAGAATAGATGAGGATTTAGTAAAAAAGCAGGATATTATCTTAGCTTTTGAACGAAAAAGGCATATAAATAAATTGAAAAGAAGGTTTAAGAATTTAAACCTTGATGAAAAAGCCTTTTTACTTCTAGAATATGCTGGCGAAACAGAGAATTTGGAGATTGAAGACCCATTCTATTTAGAACAAGAACAGTACAATGCAATTCTTAAAAGAATTGAAGAAGGTGTTCTAAAAGCTCTAAAGAAGATAATCAATGTAAATAATACTGAAAATGATAAATATAGTAAAAGATGATTATAAATATTCCAACCTAAGAAAATTTCTATTTAATTAAGCAGAATTAATTCAGTTAAATATATTTTTGACTAAAATACCTATCTATCATAAACCTCGCTGATGAAAAAACGCGAACATTCCCTTTAAAATTTTTAATTTCTTCAGAAAAATTATTTTCAAATTCACGTGAAAAAACATCTAATTTTTTATGTAAAATTGGTAAATCATTTATAGTGATTAAAGCTGCTATATGGTATTTTCCAAACGCAAAATAAAGATGATTTCCTTCTTTATCAATTTTTTTTATGTGTTTTGAACTTTTGGTTATTTCAGATAAAATAGTTACTATTCCTGTTAATGCCCCCGAAATAAGATCTTCATCAAATTTACATTCTCCTTCCTCTTCTTCTTGAGGCTGCTCTTTAATTACAAAATCATAATTATATAAACAAACTCCGCTATTACTCAAAACAAATAGGGTTTTTAAAGATTTTGCCCAATCCTTCTCTTTCGATACTAATATATCTTTACCTGCCATCATCCAAACGAGGACAATAACAAGAACAAATGAGTTAAGTAAATTTGGTATGTTTGGCATAAAAATTTGCATATCTTCAAATCTATTATATAGAACATCAATCATTTTATATAATAAATATCCCAATCCTATACCAAGAAACATTAATGATATAAAAATACCATTAACACTGCCCCTATATTTTAAATTTCCTCTTTCAGTTGAAAAATCTCCCGAGATTGTGATTATAGCCAAAATAAGTGGAAGTACAGCCAAGGCATAATGAAGAGAGATATGGATTTCTTTTGGGATACCAAATACGGGCACTTCAGATGATGCCTCATAAAATGAACCAAACGTTATGTAAAAAAAAGAAACTACTAAAATTCCGATAACTAATGTATTCTTTCTACCCATATAATCAAAAAACCAACCTGCTGCAAGGACATAAAAGAATGATGTTATTGAAAATGTAAGAATATTAATTTTATAACTTTCAAAATAACTCAAAGATTCATTCAATAAACCTCCTAAAAGACCACTTAAAAGTGCAAGACCAACTGAATATCTAGAGAAGTGCTTTTCAAAAATAATCTCCAAATATTTTCTGTCAGATCTAAGTCTATCTTTAGTCTCTGTATATTCATAAAACCTTGAATTAATAGCTACTATGATTAATAGAATTAACTCTATGATTACAAAATATATAAAAAGATTCTCAAAAAATAAAAAAAAAAGTCCAAATAAACCAATTAGAAAGCAAGAGACCAAGATCATTGCTGCTACTCTTCCTCTATTTAGAATATTTGTTTCATGAACTAATGTTGAACACCAGATAATGATCAATTGAGGTATTGCTATTAGAACAATCAGTAGGCCAAATATGTCAAATAGAAAGTGCTTGAACATTGTTAAAAATAAGCCTATAATACAAATTGACAAGACTATATTAAAAAACCGGGTTTTGTTTTTAATAATGTCAATAAAGAAACCCGAAGCTAAAAAAAGAACAGAAATTACAAGTAATATCATGATTAATGGCATTTCCTTATCTAGCCCTACTTTCATATTTATAAAGAATTTGAGGATAAAATACTCGGCTATCATTGTAATAGAAAGAAACGAGAAAAAAAGATATAAAAACGCACTTTTCTTTAAATCTACATCCCTAGCAAATAATTTACCAAGCCAATATTTAGTACTTCGTTTCATATTATATTTTTTTTTCTACATTCATTCTAATAAATTTAATTTTATGTATCCAATTTTCAAGTGTTTAGCCTTGATCTGAATTTCATAAATTTAAGGGTTGTAGTATTTTTTAGGATGTCTTTTTATTTAACATTTTTGCTATAACTATTTGAAATAATGAACTATTACAAGAAATCAGAAAAGAGGAATTTCATCTTAGTTATTTTATAAAATCGTCGTATTTTTTACTAAAATACTTAATTATTAGAAATTTCGCAGGCTCAAAATGTTTCACATTACCTTGAAAATTTTTAAGTTCTTTAGAAAATTTCTGTTCAAAATCACGTGAAAATTCATCTATTTTTTTAAATAAAACAGGTAAATCCATTGATGCTATTAATGCAACTATATGAAACTTTCCATATGAAAATATCAGAGTAGCCTCTTCTTTCTGGATTTGTCTAAGTTGTCTTTTTGTATGTGTAATTTCGGATATGATTGTGATAACCCCCGAAAAAGCTCCAGCTACAAGATCCTCATCAAAATCTGTCTCATCGGCTTCTCCTTTAAACACATCCTTCTGCTCAAAACTGTAATTATAAAGGCAAATCCCATTCTTGTTAAAAATTATAATGTTTTTTAGCGAATCTGCCCATTTTTTTTCTTTAGATACTAAGAATTCTTTCATTGCCATCATCCAAACTAAAAGAGAAACTAGAAGAAATCCATCTAAAAGAACTGGAATATTGGGTAAATACTCGTTTAAAACAGGAAGATCTTCCCACACAGAACTTATCCAACGACTAAATATAAATCCAAATATTGCTCCAAAAAATAATAATGACATAAAAAGACCATTTATACGCCCTCTAAATTTTAAATTTCCTCGTTCTGTTGAAAAATCTCCAGAAATTGTAAGGATTGC
>JBHLPZ010000296.1:0-3098 GCA_048885325.1 Candidatus Odinarchaeota archaeon | reverse complement strand
GTATAACTTAACATCATTTTTATTATAGAAGCATATTCTCATAAAGCATCAGGTTTTCATAACATAATTTATAAATCTTTTAAATTTACAAAAGTTTCTCAGATTTTCCCTCACTCTAATTTCTACGATTTTTCTAAAAGGGATTGGTTTATATATTGGAATCTTACTCTTTGAATAGCTGCAAAGTTTGTTCCTATTACTAATACCACTATTATCCATCAAATAGCTGTAGGATACCAAATCTGAAATATTCTTTTTCTTTTTTTAATTTTTTTTTATTTTAAGTTAAAGTTGAAATCTCTTTTTTAAATATTTTTAATATAAATTGAAATCTTTATTATAATGAGATAGAATTATAAAATAAGGAATGATTAAGGCTTGGATACCCTTTAATCATTTAGATGAAGAGTTGGCATTATGAAATCTAACTATTCAGATTGATGAAAAGACTGATCTGCTCTGAAAAATTTTATAATTTTATCTCTCTTTATAATTAGAGATAATTAGTGTTTAATAAGGCTATTTTCACAATCCTAACACGTCCCTAGTGCTATAAATTTTAGCTTCTTTAGCCTGAACAATGAATTTTATAGCTTTTATTGCCCCCTCAGCAAAACAATGTCTACTATGTGCTTGATGTTTTAATTCAATTCTTTCGCCTGGTCCAGCGTACAGAATAATATGATCTCCTACAATATCTCCAGCACGTATTGAATGAAAACCTAACTCATTCTTTCCTCCAATTAATCTCTTATTAAGACCACGATTTCGACCAAATTTCACTGTCTGCTCAAAATTCGAACCCAAGCTATTACTTATAATTTGACCTAATTTTAAAGCTGTTCCACTTGGAGCATCAATTTTCCTATGATGGTGTGCCTCTATTACCTCTATATCCCAATCAATTAAATAACTAGTTAAAAAAGCTGCCATTTTAAATAACACATTAACACCTGTTGCCATATTTGGAGAGATGACTGAAGGAGCATTATTCTTTTTTACCAATTTTTCAAATTCATTTAGAAATTCTTGGGATAAGGCTGTTGTTCCAATCACGCAACGAACCCCCTTTTCTACACAAATTAGGCAATTTTTTTCTGTAGCTGCTGCAATAGTAAAATCAACTGCTACTTCGGGTTTTGTCTGATCAATTACATTTAGTAGGTTATTTATATCTGTTATTTCGATATTCTTAGTATCCCTTACAGTTACCAAAGATCCAAGTTTATCACCAATACTTGTGATATCACAGGCCGCAACAACATCTATTTCTTCATCCTTCAAAGCTAATTCACTAATTAATTTTCCCATAGTCCCAGTGGGTCCTAAAATTAGTAATTTAATCACTTTTAATTACCCAAAATTTAGTTTATTAAGTTTAGATCCTTTAAAACTTGTTTAATTTTTTTTTGATTTTCTTCCAATGGTGGTGTTAGAGGTAATCTCATTCTCTTATCCATTATACCCATTATGTCTGCGGCATACTTGACAGGTCCAGGATTCGTTTCTATAAATAAAACTTTAAATAAATCGAATAATTCTAATTGTTTTTTACGCGCTTTATCCCATTCTCCATTTAGCATAAAATTAGTGAATTCCATTAATTGAGCAGGTATAATATTAGAAGCTACACTTATGACTCCTTTACCTCCAAGTGCCATTATATGATACGTCATTCCATCATCACCACTGAGAACAATAAAATCTTCGGGGGTAGTTTTGATAATTCTTGTAATTTGATCAATGTTTCCGCTTGCACACTTAATACCAACTATATTATCTTTCGAATAGGCTAATCTAGATAAAGTTTCTGGTTCTAAGTTACACCCGGTACGACTGGGAACGTTATATAGAATTATAGGTAAAGAAACTGAGTCCGCCACTGCTGAGAAATGATCAATTAAAGAGTGTTGTACAGGTTTATTATAATATGGTACAACCACTAAGCAACCATCAGCGCCTGCTTTTTCAGCGTATTGGCAAAGAGAAATTGCTTCTTTTGTTGAATTGCTTCCAGTCCCTGCTAAGACAAATGGATTCTTTCCACTTTTTTTCGCCTCATCAATTGCAATATCCATTGCGATATGATGTTCCTGATGGGAAAGGGTTGCAGATTCTCCCGTAGTACCCATAGTTAATAGTTGACATCCATTTTCTATTTGGAAACTTATAAATGCTCGATATTTATCTTCATCTATGGTATAATCTTCCTGAAAAGGAGTAATCATTGCTGTGATTACATTTTTAAGTTTATGAACTTTTGACATAATATTCAGTTAAAAATGTATATAAATTATTCTAGTTAAAGTATAAATTGGTAAAAATCATTTATAAGAATTTTTTATTTACCATTATGAATTTTTTTTCCATTTCTTTTTAAAGAATTTTGAATTATAGAGAAATTTTTAGAAAAAAAATAAATAAATTATTTTATATGAACTTGTTACAAAGTGGCTCATTCATATGAAAATTGATTATTTAGATAAATTCTCAGGGACTTTATTTGGAGTTGCTATAGGTGATACATTAGGTCATCCTTTTGAAGGTGTTTTACGAGAAGATATTTATTCTAATTTTATTGATTTTAAGGAATTTATTAATAGTCATAAAAAGCTATTCAATACTTATACAGACGATACCCAATTAACGCTACATACTGCTGAAGCGCTTATTCAAAGCTCAGGATTTAATTTGGATAATTTAATTAGAGAATATATAAAATGGTTAGATGACCCTCCTATTGGTCCTGGGTATGGATGCCTGACTTCGATTCATAAATTAAGATATGGGATTCCTTGGCAAGAAGCAGCTTCTAATTCTGGCGGAAACGGTAGTGCAATGAGGATATCTCCTATTGGTTTGTTTTTTTCCAATAATTTAAAAGCATTAAAATCTGTTGCGTTAAAATCTAGCATAATAACTCATTCTCACCCTGCAGCTTCAGCAGGAGCAATAGTGATAGCGAGAGCCATCGCTTATTTAATAGATAAATCCTCAAATGAAGGATTTTCTATCGATGAGTTCTTTGATGTAATTACTTCTTCAATTTCTAATTCTCAAGAGGAAATTTGGGAAGAATTTATTGAAATTTTAAGAAA
>JBHLPZ010000295.1:0-3115 GCA_048885325.1 Candidatus Odinarchaeota archaeon | reverse complement strand
TAAAATATCAAAATTTTACATTTAATCAGATAAAAACATTAATCGTAGAAAGCTATAAGAAATTCGCAGAAGAACTTAAGTTTGAATCTGAAACTAGCATTGAACCATTTTTAGATGATATTTATTCAGTTCTTATCAAATTATCTAAGAAAAAATTTAAAAAATGGAGACTTAAAACTTTTGAATCTGGATTAGATCAACTTTCTTTTAAATGGAAATTCTTAGATGGAAAAGAAGTAAGTTTGACATTTAAATTAGATAAATTGAGTAAATTGAGAAGAAGGCTATTAGAGAGAAAAAAAGTAGAAATTAAAGGAAGTGAGTGAATTGGAAGAAACAGATAAATGGGAGAAATTAGCAGAAGAAATTAATGAAAATATTCTAAAATTAGCAGAAAAACTTGGATTGAAGGTTGATTGGGATAAAAAACTTATAGAACCACTTTTACTTCATTATACAATAACCAATTGTCATTATGGAGATGATTGGGAGATTGAAGATTCTGAATTCGAAATTATAGAAAATAAAAGGATGTGAATAACGTGAAAGAGGATATAATATTGATCCTATTTTTTTTTTTAATTCTTAATTTATTTTGGTTAGCACTTTTAACTTTTGAATTTATAATTAATTTAAATGAGAAAAAAGTGTTTATTAGAACTATAAAGCATGAATTAACACATGCACGTATTTTTGAAAAGTTTGGATTCAAGAATTGGAAAATTAAAAAGATAAATGATAAAGATTACTCAATGATTTGTACATTAACTATCCCTAAAAACGAGATAAATCAAAAAAGCTTTTTAAAACTTTTTTTGCTGTTTTCAGCACAATTTATATATGATTTAGGAATGCCATTTCTTTTTTTATCAATAAAATCAATTATTAAAAACATGAGAGAGTATTTTTCAGAGATTAAACAACTTATAATATGTACAATAAAAAAATAAAAAGTGTATAAAAATAATGAAAGAAAAAGAAAAGAGTTGTCATGAATGTATTCATTGCAGAGTTTGTTATCTATATCTTACAATGACAGATAATATTAATAGAGGAAAATTTTCAGTATTCTTTAAAGATTATAAGTTTTCTTCATTTGCAAATATATGTGATAATTATAAAAAAGGAAGTGAGTGAAGTGAGAGTATTTGAAAAAAGGAAAATTATTAAGCATATTAGTTTATTAGAAAAAGAACTAATAGATCTTAGAAAAAAACTTTATCATATTTACGATGGAATAGAGATACTATTAAATAATATGGAAGAAATTACAAAAGAAAGATTTGATTCACAAATTAATTATATAGAAAATAATATGCAAATGACCCTATTTGGAAAGAGAGAGGATATATGGTATTTTAAACAAGTATTAAAAGGAATAGGTATTTCAAAATGGTCTATTATGGCATATCTTCATGGTTATTTAAATACTTTCAAATTTGAACAACATGAAAATAATTTGGTCAATAAATTAAACGATTATGATAGAAAATTGAAATTGTTAACAAATGAACCTTTTGAATATAAATGCGTAAAATGTAGTGAGAAAATTAAGATAGAATATAAAGAAACAAGAATTTCATGTCCTTTATGTTCTTCTGAAATGTGGATCTTACCATCTTATGACACGTTTTATGGCAGGAATTTTAATGGTAAATTATCTGATAAAGCGAAATATAGTTTATTAAATATTAATTGGATTAAAGGTAAAGGGAGTGAGTAAAGTGGGAGAAAATATTAAAACTATTTTGAAAAAAGCTGAGAAAAGATATGTAGAACTGCTTAATGATAAAATCGATTTTAACCTAAAAATCTTAACAAAATGGTTAAATGCTATTAGTGAATTAGAACAAGATACAAAATATATTGAAAGATTGATTAAAAAAAGTAGAAAAAGATTTAAGAAAGATATGATAAGTTGGAAGGAAATAAATTAAAATAACTTTTTCTCAAAAAATATTAATATCAAAAAAATTCTTTAGATGCATAATTTAAAAATGAAGAATAATACCTGAAAAAAGGCTAATTTCTTACGATTTTTCTTCAGTTAATATTTTCATCATTAATTATCCATTAGATGCATAAATCAATATATTTCAAAAAATCAATTTTAAGACTATTTTTGAAACGATTTTTTCATTTGTTATATTATCAGTTAAATAAATATTTTTTTGAGCGAAAATGCGTTTAATTCATATATTACTTAGACGAATAATATTAAATTAGAATATGTATTTTATGCATCGTCTTTATAAATGATCATGTTCTAACTATACTTAAATATCATTTAACAAAAACTTAAAAAATCTATTTTAAAAAAAAAACATGGGGTTTAAAAATTGGCAGATGGAAAAGTGTCAAGTAAACGAGGCGTTAAAACAAGATTCAAATCGCTCAGTAGTAAATGGAAGCTTTTTGCGGTTATAGGAATTCTAACTATTGCTGTTGGGGTACCTTTAGGGATTTGGGCAGGAGTTTCATATTATCAAAGGATGGCCATTGGACCAGGAGAAGAAGAAACTGGAGGTCAAGCATATTCATATGTATATGTATATAATTGGCCTGATTTAGAGAACCTAAATGATACATGTCCTATTACTATTCTTGTAAATGAGAAAGAATTAACTGAACCTGATGAGATCTATGATATTTCAAATTATAAATCCTTAATAACTGAGGATTATCCAGAAGATATCGAAGTAGATCTTAGTTCTTACGATTATGCTATTTTTATAACGAATCCTGATGAAGCTACTGATGGATACTGGACTAGGGATTATAAAGTTGTAGAGTTAGAAGGTAATTCAGACTTTATTCTTTATGCAAAACATGAATCTACTGATATTTACGGTAATATTTTAGATCGTGATTCAGGAACCGAATGGGCCGGAGCGACTAATGGTAATTTTTCTACTTTCCTATGGTTTCCATATGTAACGACTACAGAATACCATCAAGGTCCTAAATGGGATATTGATGATGAACTTGCAGATTTATCTGCTACTACTTTAGCAAAATTAAAGAACGAGAATGAATATAGATGTCAACCTACTATTTTTGATATGACTGTAGACCAAGCAGATCATGATCGAACTGGAGATTATCTTCTTATTAC
>JBHLPZ010000294.1:0-3134 GCA_048885325.1 Candidatus Odinarchaeota archaeon | reverse complement strand
AAATAAAAAATAATCCAAGTACTTATAAATCCAGTAAAATAGAAAAAAATTTTTAAGAATTCTTTTAAAATGATTCCTTTTTTCCTATCTACAAATTTTTCATTCATTTTTGGATTTTTTATTTTGCTCACTCCGAGTTCTATTGAAAAGAATTTTAAACTATATTTTATTAATCCTAAAGTCACAAGAAATAATCCGATTAATCCTGAAATTAATAAAAATGTAGTATATATATATGAAAGTTGAATAGACCCATTAATAACATTGGAATTAAAAAACTTTGATTCTACCCACCTAATTGTATCTACGACTACTTTATCTGATAATAAAAAATGTGGACCACCTATCAAATGCTGTGTTATATTGATTACAGTGCAATTAGTCAGTTTTTGAGCTAATAGAGCATTTTCTTTATAAGGAACAGTGGTATCATAAATAGAATGTATAACTAAAAGATTAGAGGGATTTGAACTATTAATTATTTTAGAAGGGATATATTCCATAAAAGGATTAGTTTCACTAATATCAAATTCTTTAGCAGAAAAATTAACTAAACCTGCCCATGTAACAGTAACCCTAAAACGATTATCCAATGCCCCATTCATTAATACTACCATTCCTCCTAAAGAATGTCCAATCAATGCAATCTGAGAGGAGTTTATTTCTTTATAGATAGGTAATGTTTCTATTACATCTAATAATTTCGAACAATCTTGAGCAATTGCTGGTACGATACTTCTATTTCTATAGGTTTTATAATTAATATCCAAAATATGTCCTGTACTTTCACCATCACCGCGATAATCTATTGAAGCAACATAAAATCCTCTCTTAGTAAATTCATTAGGAACTCTTATATCAAGATCTTTCTGACTTCCTAAACCATGTGCATATATAATTAGGGGAGCTTTATCTTGGAACGTTATTTCTTTGCTAGGACAATATAAATTAGCATAAATCTTAGCTCCCGACGAATCAAAACTAATTCTCTGATAATATATATATGATTCAAATCTGTTTGAATAAAGTAAGGCGAGGATAATTACATAATAAAAAACTGCTAATAATAGAAAATAATGGTGTTTTTCTTTAAGGAAGCGTCTCATAATTCTAAATTGAATTCTTTATTTTAATATTATATTGATTTAATTTTTTAAGGTATTTTAATTAGATTAAATAATTTGATGGAGAAAAATCAACAATAATGTAAATCGAGATTGATTAACTTATTTGTTATAAATTTATTTTATTAATTTGCTCCTATATCTATTAATTTTTACTGGTATTATTATATATATTTTTCTTTAATAATTTTATAGAAAGTATTAAAAAACTATTAAAAAGTTATAGCAACAATTAAAATCTAAAGGGAAATTAAATATAACTACTGATTTCTTTTACTCTCATTCTTAAAGTAATTGCAGACACATTAGCAATTTTACATATTTGTTTTTGTGTCCGAAATTCATCATATTTTTTTGAGGTAATATACAAAGATGCAGCAGCAATTCCTTTAGGGTCTTTTCCTGAAATAATTAATCCCTTCTTTTTACTATCCTCAAAAACTTTTATTGCACTATTTCGACAATTCATAGATAAATTCAATTCGTCAAAAAATCTATCTATATAATGTTGAGGGGTAAAATTAGAGATTTTCAAATTTAATTTTGAAATTATTTTATTAAAAATTATTTTATAGCAATTCATAAATTTTTTTCTAGATATTTGAAATACAGAAAGAATTTCTTCAATACTTCTTGTTATTTCATTAAGTTTTAATGCAAAATAAACTGATACAGTCAATATCCCATCAATACTTCTTCCAAGCGTTAGTTTTGATTTAGCTGCTGAAACATAAATTCGGAATGCGTCTTCAGCAACATAATTCGGAAGATTTAATTGAGCCTTTATTTGATCGAATTTTGGTAAAGCTATCCATAAATTCCTCTCAAATCCACTTACCAAACCTCTATTTATTCTAGCTAATCGCTCAAAATTATGTAAGGCTTTTGGAGATAAACAATTCCCCTTACCATCTCGATTACCGTTAATAACAGTACGCGGACCGAATGGAGAACGTACAGGCTCAACATTACCAAAATCTATTTTGTCATTTAAAAAATACTTCGTTTTAAGTTTATAAGAAATAACTCTTGAATGAACTTCCCCACAATTAGTGCATACGTTATATCCATGACAAGTAGTAATATTTGGAAAAGAACAGCAACGTTCTCCATTTTCTCTAATTACATTTTTATCATAATTTTTTACTCTTGTATATACCATTTTATTTAACTCTATCATTTTTAATTTAAGGTATATCAGTTAAGTAAATTTTATTGGAAATATCGAAATTTTCAATTCTGATATCATAGTCCTTGTCAATAACGTCATTTTTTAATGGAACCTTTACTAAAGTTTTGGAATCTTCTATAAAATAATTTATAAAGATTTTTGAGTTTGATTTATCATAGTCTATAAACTTTTTCAATTCAAACATTACCTATTAGTTCTTATGTTCTATTGATTTTTTAATACAATTACATGAACCAGTCTTTAAGTTAATTGGAATAAGAAATTTGTTGACTATATCCGTAATAATCTCAGTTTTAACATTTTTTATCATAGGATTACTTCTAAAGTGATAATTTACAATTTTATCGATATTATTTAGTGAAAAACTGCCAATAATTATAATAAAATTCGAAATCCCACTTACTCTATATCCATGGATCATATAAGGGCAGGTTTTGATTATATTTGAGATAAGTTTAGTATTAGAAGTTTGGAGTTCTACCTTTGCTAAATATAAGTTGAAATTTTTTGAATTTAAACCTGCTTGAAACTGCAATATTCCAGCGTCCTCAAGCTTTTTTATTCTAATTCCGACAGTAGGTTGACTTCTATGGACTTTTTTTGCTATTTGTGTATAAGTCGAAGTTGGCTCTTTTTGGATAAATTCCACAATTCTTTTATCAATATCATCTAAAATAATTCCTTCATTAAATAAATTCATCAATAATCTTCCTACATTTCTAATTTTATTTTATTGATTACATTTAGAAACATTTTTTAAATTAAAGTATATTATAAAATAGTGATATTATGATATTTAAATATTGCGATTATATGAT
>JBHLPZ010000293.1:0-3251 GCA_048885325.1 Candidatus Odinarchaeota archaeon | reverse complement strand
TTGCCTTTTAGGAGACCCTTATCATTCTTTAGATACATTAAGAAATTGGAATGTAAAAAAGCCTCTACATGTTGTAGAAATTCTGCGTGAATTGGAGAATAGACTCTACTTTTTAAAAGATATTGAATTGGAATCGAAGAAAATTTTAGGAGAATATCAATGTGATATAGATCCTAATGATATTACTAAATTAACAGTACATTTAGTAACTTATGGGTTTAAGGAGTACCTCTTGGATTTTAACATAGGGAATTTTCCTAAACCACCGGTTATCAGTTTATCCACTGAATTACAAGAAATAATAAGGACACCGATGGAGGAATTAAACGCATATAAAAATTGGACAGAAGAAGAATCCGAATCTGTCGGAATTATTAGGGAAATCGCATGGTTAGTTGATAAAAATTCAAGAGTGAACTTTGAAATCGAATTATTGAGGGATCATTATAAAAATATCGACTATGATCCTTTATCAAACACATTAAAGGTTGATATGAAAGGAAAAATGAAAACTCAAGATTTAACTTTCGAATTTCAAATAAATTTGCCTCAAGATTATCCTATGAAAGTGCCTAATATCAAAGTTTTAAACGATTTTGAGTTAGAAGCACATGATAAAATTAAAAATGATCTTCAAAATTCATTTAAAGACTTTTTTGACGATTGGACTCCGTTTAGTTATTTAGTTGATTTATTTAATTCAATATCAAAGAAGATATTTGAAGTATCTGTAGTATCTTGTGTAATATGCCATAAGATTGAATGTCCTAGCTGTAGCTCGAAAATTGCAGGTTCTGATGGGGATACCTGTCACACAGATTGCCCTTATTGTGAGAGATCATATCATAAACACTGTTGGGAGCAGACCATAAAATCATTTGGGAAATGTGGTTTTTGTCTTAAAACTCCTCCACCAGATTTAATGCCCTAATAAAGACTATATAGATTTTTTAAAACTTTTTATTGCTTCTTTAAATTATACAATTAAAATTAGAACTAACAAGAAGAATTGATAAAATTTTTTTACGTTTCTTACTTTTATATACCAATTACATTTTTAACAAGATGATATGCGTGGAAGCATTAGATAAAAAGTTGAATCTTCAAAAATTAGAGGAAAGGATATTGAATTTTTGGGAAAAAGAAGATATCTATGCTCTAATCAGGAAAAAGGAAGAAGGAAGGGAAGTATGGAGGTTTATAGATGGTCCACCTTATACTTCAGGTTCAATTCATTTAGGGACAGCATGGAATAAGATCTTGAAAGACTATTTGATACGATATAAGAGGATGAGAGGATTTAGGGTTACAGATACACCAGGATATGATACTCATGGGCTTCCTATAGAGGTGCAAGTAGAAAAAGAGTTAGGCATAAAGAACAAGCAAGAGATTTTTGAGTATGGAGTCGACAAATTCATAGAAAAATGTAGAGAGTTTGCCTTAAAAAACCTTGATATAATGAATGACGAATTCAGACGTTTAGGTTGTTATTTCTGGGATTGGGAGAACCCTTATGTAACTTTAAAAAACAGTTATTTAGAGGGTGTCTGGTGGACTTTAAAAAAAGCTTGGGAAAATAATTTACTATATCGTTTTTATCGACCTTTAAATTGTTGTCCTAGATGTGCTACGGCTTTAGCTAAGCATGAACATGATTATAAAAATATTAAGGACACAAGCTTATTCTTGAAAATCAAATCAGCAGATATGGATAACACTTATTTTATAATCTGGACTACTACTCCATGGACGTTAGTAGCAAATTCTGCAATAATGGCAAATCCGATTGCAGAGTATGCTAAGGTATATATAGAGGATCTCAAGGAGTATTGGATCTTATCAAAAGCTTCAATAACCCATTTGATATCAGGAGAATTAGGTTATAAATATAAAATAGTGGAAGATTATCTAGGAGAAGAATTAGAAGGAAAGAAGTATATACCTCCTTTATTGGCTGAAGTTCCTTATCAAATGGAGCTTGCAAAACAAAGTGAAAAAGTTCATTCAATTATACTTTCTGAAAAGTATGTTTCAGCATCAGAGGGTGTTGGGTTGGTTCATTCAGCACCAGGGCATGGACCTGAAGATTTTGAAGTAGGTGTGGAGAATAATATACCAATTTTCAATCCTGTGAATATTAGGGGAATTTACAAAAAAGAAGCTGGAACCTTCGAAGGAATGTATGTTCTTGATGCGAATGATGAGATATTAGACTTATTGAAGAAGAAAGGCACACTCATTTTAACGAATGAAATTGAACACGAATATGCGCACTGTTGGAGATGTGATTCAAAATTAGTATACAGAGCAACAAACCAATGGTTTTTTAAAACAGAAAGTTTAGTTTCAGAATTACTTAAAAAGAACGAAGAAATATATTGGATACCTGATTGGGCAGGAAATCGATGGTTTAAAAGCTGGTTATCAACCTTAAAAGATTGGTGTATTTCACGACAACGTTTTTGGGGTATTCCATTAAGTGTATGGATATGTGATAATGAAGATTGCGGAGATATTTCAGTAATTGGATCAGGAAAAGAATTAGAGGAGATTGCAGGAAAACGCCCTGAAGATTTACATAGACCTTGGATCGATCAAGTTACGTGGAAATGTAAAAAATGTAATAAAGGTACAAAGAAAAGGATTCCTGATATTTTAGATGTATGGTTAGATTCCGGCTCGGTAATGTGGGCAGCTCAAGAAGTTTATGATGGCGAAAGTCATTATGATACATGGGTTCCAGCAGATTTTATAATAGAAGGAAAGGATCAAATAAGAGGCTGGTTTAATAGTTTACTAAATAGTGCTATGGTATCTTCTGGCCGTAAGAATTACAATGCTTGCTATATGCACGGATGGGTATTAATGGAAAGAGCCAAGATGAGCAAATCCAAAGGTACAGTAATAAACCCTGAAGATCTTATTGAGGGAACAGTTCCAGCACTTCAGAAGAATAAATCATTTTCGGATATTAAAGGTGCTGAAACACTTAGATTTTATTGTATAGGTGTTACTCAACCAGGTCGAGATTTTAATTTCAATCTGAAAGAATATACAGACACTTATAAGATTCTTAATACAATTTGGAATGTCTATGTCTATGCCAATGAAAAATTTAATTTAGCTGAATTTGATCCTTCAAAAACTAAATTTGATTTAAAAAGAATAAACAAATTAGATAAATGGATAATTTCAAGGCTGCATTCTACAATTAAAAAGATAACAGAATTATCCGATGAATATCAACT
>JBHLPZ010000292.1:0-3289 GCA_048885325.1 Candidatus Odinarchaeota archaeon | reverse complement strand
TGAAAACAAAATCGAGGATGAAAATAAAAAATGTCTAATAAACTTGAAAAAATGAAGGATTTGGAACCCGTTAAGGAAGATGACACTTGTTTTTGCAGATGTTTAAACTCAAATGATAGTGGATATAGCTTACATCGTAAAAGTGAAACAACACAAAATAAAAGTTGTTGTGAATAAGAGTATTTCAAATAAACTATTTAAAACACTTTTTTTTTAATTTTTTGTTAAGATCAAGTAGGTAGGTAAAACTTAATTCAAAAATTATCAAGTTAAAAATAACTAGATTCTTATAAATCTTTATTTAATAGTATAATTAAAAACCGTGAACAAAAGAAAATCTCTATGGTTGAAATAAAATGGCTGAAGAGTATGAATATCTTTTTAAAACGATTGTTGTAGGAGATGGTGGTGTAGGTAAAACAGCTTTAACTATTAGATTTTCAAAAGGAATTTTTACTGAAGATTATAAAATGACTATTGGAGTAGATTTCAACGTTAAAACAATATCAATAGAAACACCTGAAGGTGAAATTAGGTGTAAATTACAAGTATGGGATACGGGAGGGGAAGAACGATTTGGTGCTGTAAGACCTATGTATTACCGGGGTGCTTTAGGAGCAATTTTAGTATTTGATCTTATAAATTATGCTAGTTTTGAGCATCTTCTCAAATGGATAGAAGAAGTGCGTGCCAATGTAAACATTGAAATCCCTCTTTTGTTAGTCGGTAATAAAAGCGATTTATCTGATCAGAGAGCCGTTTCTATCCAAGAAGTTAATGATTTTGCAAAAGATTTCAACTTGCACTATATTGAAACTTCAGCTAAGACGGGAGAGAGTGTTGATGATTGTTTTTATGTTCTTACTTGTCTTATGGTTGGTATAGACGTCCCAGAGCTCAAACTCAGAATTTAGTAAATTCGAATTATTAAGTTTCAATATTATTTCTCAATACAAGCTTATAAGCTAATTATTTTATAAAAATAATAAAAAAGAGGTTAATCTAAAATGAAAAGTGAACAATATCCAGAAGAATTCAAATTAACAAAAACCCGATATTTGAATCGAAACGATATGAAAGTTATGCAAAAGGAATTGAATAAAAATGTTTATGAGTTTAAAGAAGAAAACCCAGAATATGAAATATTTGATATTAATTTTATAAAAACCGGAACAGTAGATGGTTTTTTGATTTTATTCTGGAAAAAAATAAAACTTTAATTTTAAATCCCTTTTTAAAGAACAAAACCAAAAAATTATGAATGTATTTCAAATTTTGGCAATTTGTGGAATGATAAGTCCAATCGTTTATACAGCGATGTGGGTTTTCGTAGGCAGTTTACAAGAGGATTATAGTCATATTAGAACTGATATTAGTTCCTTATTTGCAGTTGGAGCGCCTAATAAGCGCCTAGTGCAATCGTTGATGGTTATTTCTAGTGTCTTATTGTTTGTATTCTATATTGGATTACAAGAGGGTATAAATGATGGAGGAGGGTCAATTTTAGGACCTATTCTATTTTTGATTAGTTCAATATTAGGAATACTCGTTGCTCTCTTTTTCCCTCTTGATGCTGGGGGTGAAATAAAAACTATCAGGGGAAAAATGCACCTAATCCTTGTGGTAGCCTCTGGAATATTAACAATTGCTGGGATGGTGGCACTATGGTTTCGATTACATTTAATAGCATCATGGAGTGCTTTTGCTATATATTCACTCATTTCAGCTATAGTATCTTTAATTCTTGTAATTATCTCAGGTATATTCGCTACCAGTAATTACAGGGGATTACTCGAAAGAATAGGAGTCACTCCCTATGAACTCTATTATTTTGTTCTTGGTTTGATGGTATTCCTTAATAACTAATAGCGTTTATAGGGTATATTCATAGATTTAGAGCGTTTCTTGAAACTTTAAAAAAAAAAGATAGTTAAAATTAAAAAAAAGATAATTAATTATTTAAATTGCGAGAGTTTGAACAAATAGAACGCAATCTAAAACGTCTGTATCAAAATCATCTGTGTGGCCCCAAACCGTGATAGTATGAGCCCCTGCAGAAAGTGTATTATTAATATGTTGAATAGCTACCGAAAAATATAGATACCCTGCAACATCATCTCTAGATACTCGTGTATGACCATTTGTTCTAATATCATCAATATATATATAAAAGTTAGCCCATAAGCCACTACACTCCACCGTACAAGTGAATAATACATAAACAGTTTCACCAGAACCTAAATTCATTGTTATTGATAAATCATCGATATATGCCCCCGTTTCACTCACACTATCTACATCTTTAGTATCATACCAAGATTGACGTACAGAAACTTGTCCAAGATTCAACCACGAAACTAATCCAAAACCCAACCCACTCGCACCTAAGAGAATTGCTATTATGCCTAGTATAGTACCTCTACCTTTAGCCATTATTCTTTACCTCTTATTTTATAAATATTTTTTATATTGGATTGATAATTTTAAGTTAAAATTTGCTCTCTTATAAACGTTCTCTCTTCAAATTAATTTATAATTTATTCAATTTTCCATATTAAAAAATCATGAGACGACAGAATTTGATAACAGAATTTGATTTAACAGTTTCTCTATAAAGAAAAAATTTAAAGGATCAACTAAATGTGAAAACTGTTATACATTTTTAGCATTTGAAGAGAATATAAGTTTAGGTTTTTTTAACAAAAATAATTTTTTGTGGTAAAAAGATTTAAATATAGTCAGGTTTTTTCAATTTTTGTGGTACAAAATTAATTATGATGCCAATAATTAATCATTTAGAAAAATTTCGATAGGGTGAAAAAATAAACCTAATAGGATCAACTAGTTCAAGAAAGGACTTAAAAATAGAAAAGGGAGTGTGAAAGTAATATCAGATAATAGAAATGACGTCAATGATGAGGAAAATAACGATGAGCCAATTTTAACCGATGAGGAAATTGAAAACTTAGATTTAAATAGTGAAAGAGCACAGAAATTGATTAAGCAATTTGAAAAAGAGACTGGTAAATATGCTATATGGCGTGGTAATGTTACTGAAGTATTTAAAAAATGGTTAAGAAAAGAGAAAATTTATCTTCGCGAAAAGGAACGAATATCACTTTATATTTCAGAAGAAACTAAAAACAGATGGCAAGATTTTATCAATCAAAATAAAGAGGAATTTCCCACCCTTTCTGAACTTATCAGACAATGTGTAAAATTCTATATTAATAATTCAAAGGAAAGAAAAAGTGACTTATCAACATTATATCAAAAATCAATCTCAAAT
>JBHLPZ010000291.1:0-3302 GCA_048885325.1 Candidatus Odinarchaeota archaeon | reverse complement strand
TTAAACCTTCAGATTCTAATAAAATAGAACTTTAGAGCTATTTCTTTAATTTAATTCATAAAAGAACTTTTAAAATTTTTAAAATAAAAGGGAAGTCTAATATAATATTTTTAGATTTTTCCAAGGAGATTACTATTTTCTTTTAAATACTTAAGAATAATTTCGCTTAATTCTTTTTCAGCATCCTTTTTAGTGGTAAATTGCCTAGATTTTAAATTTGATGGAATCTTTATTACCTCCTTATCATTCTGATCTAAAAATTTAGGATTTTTAGCAATCCATCGAGGATTATGTTGAGGTCCTAATTTTTCATATTCATATCTAATATTAGGAGTTAATTTTAACTTATTTTGTAAAAATTCTAATAGTTCATTCTTAGAAAAATTCGATGATTCTTCTATAAAGAGATCCCAATTTTCTATGAAACGATCTATAATTTTTTGTTCCACTAATTTTAAGTTATAATTAGAATCAATATATAGAGCCCCACAAATTGCTTCAAAAACATCTGCAAGGATAGAAGTGCCTTTTATAGTTTGTTTTTTAGATGAAAAAATATAATTATTTAACCTCATATTTGAAGCGATTTTCGAAAATGTGCGATTATTTTCTAAACATTGTTTAGTTTTGGTTAATATTCCAGGATCTTCTTCTCCTTTATTGTAGATTTTAAGGCTAAAAATCAATTTAATAACTGTATCTCCTAGGGTCTCTAGAATCTCGTAATGAGGTAAATCATTTTCATTTCCAAATTGCGGAGTTGTTAATGCTTGTAGAAGAATTTCAGGATTATTAAATTTATAATCAATAAACTTTTGAAATTCTATTAATTTAGGCTCAACTTGCTTATTCATAATCCTACCTATAAATATATTAAGAAAAATTTAAAAACTTAGACAAAACTAATTTATTATATGGAAAAAGATAAGCTCGATGAAACCCTATCAACTATTAAATCTATTGATAAAAAAAAATTAGAAATAGAAAAAAATCTCTCTGAATTACCAATTTTGTCCAGAAAGGATATGCTTATAGAAATAACAAACGATATTATAAAGAAACATAGAATTTTACATGAGGAGGGTTTCTCGAAAGAAAGTATTCATGCATCTGAACTTGGTGAGTCAGATTCTATTTCAAATGTTCTAGATAATTTAATTTCGGATATTAAAAAAACACCTTCGAAGAAAATAATATTTTTACGATTATTTTTAGATAGATTTCATGAAATTTCTGAACAAGATAAAAATGTAATAATTCAATCTATAAAGGACGAAAATCCAGAAGAATTAAAAGAAAAAATACTCCCTATAATTAGTGTGTTTAAATTAGAAATTTAGTATTCAAATAATTTAAGCAAAACCAATACTTTTTTAATTCCTCTTATTTTAATTCTCCCTGTAAGGATTTTTCCAACTATACTCCCCATTGAAATAGCTTCTCCCCCTAATAAATCTACAAATATTTGAGTTTTCGCTTGTAATAATCCATCCCAACCAACTACTTTCTTTTTTATATTTTCTTTTGGTTTGTTTTCGATACCCTCAACATATGCTTTCCCTTTATCAATTACCAATAAAGCCGCATATTTACCGTCTTTTGCATTTAATAGAATTTTGAGTTCAGTATCCTTAAAATCCTCTTTAAATTTTTCGATGTTATTTAACGGTTCTACTTGTTTTGCTACTATTCCGGCAAAACCTTTTAATCTTTTCTTTTTTTCCTCAGTCATAACTATCAGCTCATTCTATTTTTTTATAATTAGTAATTAATTAAATCTAATATGATTTAAAGCTTTAAAAATTACAAAACTTTTAAATATTCTAGGTTAAAAGAAGGAAGAAGTAATGAACTAATTAAGCATAAATCCCCTAATTATTGGCACTAATACCCATCTGCTTCTGATATATCAAAGAGATCCTCATAAGCTTTGCGATCCTCACCAGAAATCCTGTCTCCTCTCAAACCTTCTTTAATCACAATTGGAGCGGATTCTTTTTCGTCATGTCTAATTGTTTTGATTAATTTGTAATCATCTGGAGAATTTTTATCTAGCTCAAATTCTTGGTTGCACGCTTTACAAAAAAGTTTCTTATTTTTTGGGATTAAGATATTGTCGCAATTCGGGCAAAATCTCATGTTTCCGTGATCACCTTTTTTAATGCTTTAAAAACTTTTCTATTCAGTTCATTTTTTTAAATTCAGAAATAATAAAAACGTATAACATTTATAAATTTAATTGAAACCGATATTAATGTGACTCAATCAAATATATAAATTTTTATTTTGCATCAAAGTTGTATTGTTAAATCTTTGATAATTCTATAGTATCAAAAACTTAGTTTGACGTTTCTATTTTTACATAGATGATTAATTAAGTAAAACTATTTAAAAATTAGAGGGTTTTAGATACTATGATTCTTATGGAATTTGATTAAATATGAAAGTTAACAAATCTCAAATCTTAATTATTGGGCATAAAGGAGCAAATAAAAGTGAACCGGAAAATACATTAAGATCCTTTAGAAAAGCAATAGAACTTCAAGCAGATTATATTGAATTAGACGTTCAAGTATCAAAGGATGGAGAGATTGTTGTAATCCATGACTATGAAATTTCAAAATTAACTAATCATCATGGTTATGTTAAAGAAATGACTCTTGATGAATTAAAACAATTAGATATGGGAGAGGGTGAAAAAATACCAACTTTACAAGAAGTAATTAAACTAGCACAAGGGAAAATTGGATTACAAATTGAAATAAAAGTTATAGATATTGGACAAAAAATTATTGAAATGTTAAGAGAAACTAATCTTACCAAATCTACTATTATTAGTTCATTTATTCATAACGAATTACTAAAAATTAAAAAAATATATCCTGAAATAAAATTAGGTGCACTAATCTCTGAAAGAATTTCAGATCCAAGAGATTTGACAAAAGCCTTTAAGAGAGTTATAAGGAAAGATCTCTTTGCGGTCCATCCCCATTTCTCTGGAGTTGATGAAGAGTTGGTAGATTTTGCTCATGACAATAATTTAAAAGTCAATGTCTGGACAGTTAATGAAAGGGCAGATATAAAAAGACTAATTAAACTGGGAGTCGATGGATTAATTACTGATGACATACCCTTAGCAAAAGAATTACTGGATCGTTAAATCTTAATTTAATTCTACTCATCTTAATTTTATCGTTTTAAAAAATTATTTTAGCAAAAGATTATTATATCAATTAATTTTTGCTTAAAAAAAACTAATCTCTTATTTTTTACCATGTTAGACACTAAACAACCAATAATAG
>JBHLPZ010000290.1:0-3361 GCA_048885325.1 Candidatus Odinarchaeota archaeon | reverse complement strand
GGAATTGCGCGATTTTTCAAGGAATTTTTAAGTCTCGCATGGAATAGATATTGGTTATTGGATGATAAGTATGCATTTTATGATATCAAAAAGCCATCGATAAAGTATTGGATCATGGGTAGAAATAAATGGAGATACACAGATAATTGGCCTCCTAATAATGTGAAATATAAAAAATTATATATTCATTCTATAGGGAATGCGAATAGTATAAGAGGGGATGGATTACTCGATTTTGATGAGCCGGTCGAAGAGTTGGAAGATACCTATACATTCGACCCAATGAATCCTGTAATAACAAAGGGAGGAAGAAATCTAGGGATATTAAAGGGCGCACGAAATCAAAAGGATGCTGAAAAAAGAAAGGATGTACTAATCTATTCTACCGAACCCTTAGAAAGTGGTGTTGAAATGACTGGACCAGTAAAAATGATATTATTTGCCTCCTCTTCCGCAAAAGATACTGATTTCATGGTAAAATTAGTTGATGTATATCCTCGAGGAAAAGCAATTAATGTTTTAGATGCTGGAATTAGAGCAAGGTATAGAAATGGTGAAGAAAACCCATCATTAATCGAACCTGATAAAGTGTATAAATTTGAGATAAATTTAGGAAACACTTCAAATTATTTTAGAAAAAAACATCGAATAAGAATAGAAATTACGTCAAGCAATTTTCCTAGATTTGACATTAACTCTAATTTAGGTGGAGAAAAGAGTATTGGAGATTATATCATCGCAGAACAAAAAATCTTTCATAATCAGAAATATCCAAGTCATCTTATAGTTCCTTTTGTCGCAAAACAAGAATAAATGAAATTAATGTCTTTAGAAATCTAAAATTGAATTTTCTTATTTTATTAAAAACTTACTTTTTGCTATTTTAAAAGATTGAAAAACTATCAGTAAAAATATTTAATTTAGGTCGTTCTTTCCCATTGTACATATCGTAAATTTATTCTAAATTAAAGATACAATTAAATATTAGTAAATATCAACTTTAATTTAACAATTTTCAAAAATAAAATAACCTAAAAAGGTGAGATTTTTGCCAAAAAGAATTTTAAGAGTTAATATGAGTACTCTTGAAACTTCATTTGAAGACTTTCCAGAGACTTATGCTACTTTAGGAGGTCGAGCGTTAACATCAACTATAGTATCTAAAGAAGTTGATCCTACATGCCATCCACTCGGTCCTAATAATAAATTAGTGTTTGCACCAGGGATAGTTACTGGTACTGTAGCTCCTACTTCCGGAAGAATTTCAGTTGGAGGGAAATCCCCCTTAACGGGAGGGATAAAGGAAGCTAATGCTGGAACTGATTTTCCACAGAGATTAGCTAGAATGCAAATAGCAGCTATTATTGTAGAGGGTCAACCTAAAGGTGATGATTATCATATGCTCAAAATTTCTATGAATAAAGTTGAATTGGTGAACGCTAATAAATATGTTGGAAAAGGATTATATCAAGGGTATAAAGATTTATTTAAAGAATTTGGAAATAGGGTAAGTATTTGTGCTTGCGGTATTGCAGGAGAATTAATGGGTGCTGCTTCAGGAATTTGTTTTAATGACCCTGAAGGGTTACCAAGTAGATATGCTGGAAGAGGCGGACTTGGTGCAGTTATGGCATCAAAACGTCTGAAATTTATAGTTGTTGACGATACTGGAGCTCCTGGAGTTGAGGTTAAGAATAAAGAACTCTTTGATCAAGGTAGAGAAAAATTAAGAAAAGCACTTGGAGAGCACGACGTCACAAAACCGGATGGAGCATTAGCTTCTTATGGTACTTCGGTTTTAGTTAACATAATAAATGAAGCTGGTGGATTACCCCAAAGAAATTTCTCTAGCGGTCAAGATGATAGATCTGCCAATATTTCTGGAGAAAAGAAAGCTGAAGAAATTGAAAAAAGAGGCGGCACAAGACCTCATCATTGTAATCCCGGTTGTGTAATTAGATGTTCGGAGGTATGGACCAAACCTGGAGGAAAAGATCCTGTGGGTGTGTTAGAGTATGAATCTGTATGGGCTTTAGGAGCTAATTGTGGCATTTATAATCTTGATGATGTAGGTGAGCTGAATCGCGCTTGCAATGATCTTGGATTAGATACCATTGAAACAGGAGATACTATTGCTGTAGCAATGGAAGGAGGTATGGTAAAATTTGGTGATGGTAAAGGTGCCTTAAGATTAATGGATGAAATTCGTAAGAAAACCCCAACTGGGAGAATTTTAGCCAATGGTTGTGCTTTCACAGGTCAAGCATTCGGAGTTACTAGAGTACCAGCAGTCAAAGGTCAAGGATTACCTGCTTATGATCCAAGAGCAATAAAAGGAATTGGAGTTACATACGCAACAACCCCAATGGGAGCAGATCACACAGCAGGTTATGCAATTGCCACAGAAATTATGGGTGTTGGTGGAACAGCAGACCCAAAAGATACTAAAAAAGCCGAATTGTCAAGAAATCTACAGGTAGCCACAGCTTATCTTGATTCCTCAGGGTATTGCCTTTTTACAGCCTTTGCAGTTCTTGATATTCCTGAAGGATTAGAAGGAATGATACAATCTGTAAATGGTGTTCTTGGCACAGAAGTAGATTTAACTGAGCTAGGAATGAAAGTAATAACAACTGAAAGAGACTTTAATAAAGCGGCTGGATTTACTGCAAAAGATGACCGTCTTCCTGAATTTTTTAGACTGGAACCTGTAGCACCATCTAATGAAATTTTCAATGTACCTAATGAAGAATTAGATAAGGTGTGGGGAGCTTAGGACTAATAAAGTATGGCGATTTTAATAAAATTTTTCGGAAATTTAGCTAAAAAAGTATTAAAAAAGGAATCAGAAACAATAAGTCCGTATAATCTTGAGATTGAAGCCGAAGGGATTGAAATTGTGGCAGATATATTAAAGAAATATTCAATAGAAGACTCTGAAACTAGTCATATTTTTGTAAATGGGATCTATGCTGGATTTAGAAAAAAAGTAAAGGATGGAGATAGAGTTGGCTTATTTCCTAAAAATATGGGACTATTATACAAATGGTATTTTACGAGAGTTGAAGATGACTGAGGAAGCTGAAAATATCTCGGTAATTGTAAAATTTTTTGCTGAATTTAGAAAATATGGACCAGATAAAGCAGAACTAACTGTACCAAAAGGAAGTAAAGTTCAATATCTTCTTGAGAAATATAAAATACCATCAACTAAGCAAAATATGATAGTCCTTATTAATGGTTTACCCCATAAAAAGGCTGATGACAAAATTGAAGATGGTGATATAATTGCAATCTTCCCTCCTATTGCTGGAGGTTAATCAGAAAACTAAATTTTAACTTTTTTATTTTTTCTTTTTTT
>JBHLPZ010000289.1:0-3375 GCA_048885325.1 Candidatus Odinarchaeota archaeon | reverse complement strand
CCACTTCCCATTAAACCAGCTCCAAGAACTAACACATTTTTAACATCCATTTTTAGTTTAAACCTTCTTTAATATAATTTAAGATTAAAATTTTAACATATAATTAAATCTTATTTTTTTTATAACTTTTAACATTTTATTTATCTGAAAAGTTAATGTAATGATCTTTTTCTTTAACAATTATATTATTTTGCTTAAATTATTCGATTTTTAAGCTTTTCATTTAAAAGATTAAGAGGAGATCAAATTTTTATTTATAATCAAAAAGACAACAATATTTTACAGTGATAATACATGGAAATTTATATCCTATTTTGTAGTTTTATATTAGAAAACACTACTGGGGTTTTTTGTAATTATTTTTAATTTTTATAAAACGCATATTGATTTTTGAGGTGTTAAATATCAAAATCGGTAAAACCTATGGAATAGAAATCAAATTGCATATAAGTACATTATTGATAATTGGTTTAGTGGGATTTTACGCTGCAAACTTTTATGCTACCTTGGTTCCTACCGTATCTTTAATTGATTTACTATTAGTTGGAATAATAAATGGATTAATTATATTAGCATCAATTTTAGTTCATGAATTAGCCCACTCTATTGTAGCCCAAAGATATGGATTGAAAGTCAAAGAGATTGAACTATACTTATTTGGGGGGGTATCAAAAATAGAAGAAGAACCTAGAACACCCAAAAGCGAGATTATTATTTCTGTCGTGGGACCAATCTCTAGTTTACTAATTGGAGGTATTTTATTACTTTTGTTGTATTCGGTTCCACTTAGTTTACCGTTAGGAGTACTTATAACTCTATTTTATTCTGGAGTTTCTAATATAGGATTAGGGCTTTTTAATCTACTACCTGCGTTTCCAGTTGACGGTGGTAGAATCTTAAGAGGTATTCTGTGGGCGAAACGTAAAAACTTAGTTTCTGCTACCAAAATTGCCTCAAAAGTTGGATCTTTTTTTGCTTATGGTCTCATAGCTTATGGTTTTATACAATTCCTATTATACGGACTAAACGGCTTATGGTTAATTCTTATTGGTTCATTTCTAAATAATCAAACAAGACAATCATATCTTCAGGTTTTAAATGAAGAAACTCTTTCACACTTGAATGCAAAAGATATGATTAGTTTGCCGACATTAGAAATACCTTTTGATTTAACTTTATCAGAAACAATTAGCCAATTTTTCATGTTATATGAAAAAGAATATTTTCCAGTGATAAAAAACGGTTTAATTATTGGAATTATCCATCTTGATGACATAAAAAAAGTTCCAATTGAGCAAAGATCTGAACTAATGGTTGGATATGTGATGAGAAAATTAAATAATTTCCCTTCTATTTATGATAATGATTCAGGAAAACAGGTTATGAAGAAATTTATACAAATGGAGGCTAAACCACAATTACTTATAGTAAAAGACCATGGAGACGATTTTATTTTAGGATTGATTGGTGAAGATGATTTAGTATCATCACTTAAATTTTGTCAGTCAAATCCAGAAAAATTTCAATAATTTTTTTTACTGTTTCTGCAAAATTAAAGAATAAATTTGATTAGTACTAATATATTAGTAAAGAATCTAAAAAGCGAAATATATTTTCTTTTGGTGCTATGTATGCTCTTATATAATGTTGCTGAAAATGGCACATTGAGAAAAACTACTGTAGTTAATTTTGATGATAGTAGTAGGGTATATCTCATTGATGAGGAAAAAATAATTTATTTATGGCAAGGTAACAAAGCATCTAAAAAGAAAAAGGACTTAAGTTTGAAAAGGGCACAATTATTGAACAAATCTAGAGATGATACTGCTAAAATTCAGATAATTCAACAAAATAGTGAGTTTGGAGGATTTTTAGCAATTATGGATGCTTTAAAAGAAGGTCAAATCAAAACTGGAACCGTTAAAAAACGTCCTGAATTAGAATTAGAAATAGATGATACTCAAGAACTTATTGAAGCAGGATTGGAACCAGATCTAATTGCTGAGATTAATCTAGCGGCTTATGAACTCGCTCAGAAAAATAAAGATTATAAATCTCTATGTAGAGATCTTGCTAAGCTTCAATTATCTATAATAAAGGGAAGAGCAAAACCATCTGAAAGCGAAATTAAAAATAAAACAGAAGAAATTTTTAGATCATCATCTACTTATGAAGAAGTTTGTTGGTTGATCTCGGAGTTAAAAATTTTATCAAGTAAAAATTATTTTAAGAAAAAGTTTAACTAGAAAAGGTATTACTTATTCAAGTTTTCTAATATCTTTTCAAATTCTTTATAATCTGGCAGTGTTTCAAGATAAATTGAAATATTCCTAATGTTTAAATTCCTCTCCAAAATATATTTTTTAATAGTTTTGAGGATAAGTTCAGCACAAGTTTGAGCATTGAAACCAATGACCTCTAATGAAAGCGGAGGAAAACAGATTGACTTTATGTCTTCTTTTTGATCAGCTAATTTTAATGAATTCCAAATTGCTAAAATTAATTTCTTTTTATCATGACCAGATCTAATGTGTAATATAAATTTTGAATTAAGATCTCCTCCAGATGTTATTACTACTTCTCCCATAGGAATATTTGATATTTTTTGCATTATTTGATTACATTCAACTTGTACATGTGAACCTGCTTTTCGTAATACTCTGCATCTTATTGTTCCAGAAGGTAAAAGCCTGCTATTAGTAGGAATAATTATAGCGTCGCATTCTGCGTTAGCTATATCGTTTACAGCTATTTCTATAGTTGTATCATTGAAGGTTAGTTTATTCATTAAATATCTAACCAAACAAGTGATATTTATATTTTTTTAGTATTTTTAATTGTTTAATACCTAATATGAGTCTTTTTTCTAATTTGTCAAAGATATAAATTGAAAAAATTATGTTTCTGTTTTTTCCCTTAATACCGTTGCTTATTCATTTCTATTATTTTTTTTATCATATTTTCAACATTCTTATCAATAATATTGAGAACTTTCATATAAACAGTTTGATTCGTGTAATAAGGGTCAGTGATATCTAAATCGCTTGTTTCTTCATTAAATTCTTTCAATGTAAAAGTTATTTTATCAATATTGCTGATATAGGGATAATTTTTGATGATATCATTTGATTGAGATCGTTCCATTGTTATTATTAAATCCTGTTTTTCTAATAGTGTTCTATTTAGAATCTTTGGTCTAAAATCTGAAGATTTTATCCCTTTTAGATCTAAGTATTCTTTAGATTCTGGTTGCATATAAGAAAAAGCGTTAAAAAAGCCACAAGAATCAAAATGCAAGTTCACATTATATTTTCTTGCGTAGTATTTAGCCAAATACTCTGCTGCGGGACTCCGCGCTGTATTTCCAGCGCATAC
>JBHLPZ010000288.1:0-3408 GCA_048885325.1 Candidatus Odinarchaeota archaeon | reverse complement strand
ATTTGCATATACATTTAAGCCCAGAATTAATGTAATTATACTTATAATACCACATGAAGCGTGAATGTATTTTTTCGACTTTCCATTCATTTTTAGTAATTATTAATTTAATTTATATCCAACTAAGATTTTCTAGCATAGCTATATTTATAACTTTATTTTACATAATTGTTGGATTTTTAGTATTATTGATTATGATAAATCAGTAGAAATATCAGTATCTCCTTTTAATTCAAATGAAATTATTGCTGTATGAGTTATACCTATTTTTTCGCCGAAATTTCTAATGAATTTAATTCTATGATTTTTAATCAGATCATTACAAATTAATGCTGGAATTAACGATACTATTAAATAAAATGGTAATCCTAACCATAGGATTAAACTTGGAATATTCATAAAAACTCTTGGGTCTCCAGTATACTCAATAAGAGTGCTCACAAAATTATAAACTATAAGTATATAAGTAATAATTGCTCCAATTCCTGCATAGCTTTTTAAAATTGTTTGGAACCAGTCTCCTATCGATTTAATAGTGAATAATTCTTGAGAATTTTCGATTTTTTTTCTATTTGAATAGATGATTCCTGAGTCTTTTAAAAACCAAACGGAAGAGAAAAAAAATATTGATATTCCAAAAGTTGCAATTAATAAAACACTTTCAGCTAATAATGATATCCATGAAGAGAGATCCATCAATCCACCAGATTGAGTAACTATATCCGCTTCTAAAACATAGTTAAAGATGGATGGTGTTATAAATATAGATGAGAGATTAATTGCCATGAGAATTGGAAAAAAACCACGAGTAAATATCTTTTCTGATCTTAAAACAGATTTCTTTTGAACACCATAATACATTTTTGAGCCAATAAGTTTTTTATGTAATACCATTACTATGGGACTTAAAAGGTATCCCCCAATAAAAAGTCCTAACAATCCAGATAAAGGAAGGATCAATATAAATATAAGTGCAAGCTCTATCGGTAAATTATTTATAGGTATTAGACGTGTAAGAGATATATTTCTGATTTCTGCTATACGGTTATTCAAAACTGCTGTTAAAATAATCCAAAATAGAACATAGATTGAATAGACAATTATCAAGTTACGATATTTTGCAAATCGCTTTATTTTGAATTCCATGGATAAAAATAAAAAAATCTGATATATTTAAATTTTGATAGATTTGAATCTATTTTTCAAGTTATTTTATTTTTAAAAAAATATTGGCCTATTTATCCCTAAATTTAAAAAAGCGAGATGCCTATTTTAAACTTTTTTTAGCCTGTATAAAAATCCTGGAATCCATAAAAAAACTCCCAATATTGCGCCTAGTATAAAAGTAATAGGATCATTCCAAAGAAATATTTTGTAAATTATGGTTATAATGAGGACTACTAAGCCAATTATAAATCGTAAAGGATATTGAGTTTTGTTATTAACTAGTTGATGAGGTAGATAAAAGAATAATATAATTGCGTGACCGCTAAATGGAATGGCTATAATAAATCGCATGAAAGCTAAAATGGCAACACTAATACATTCAAGAAGCAATAAAAAGCATATATCTCGTTCTTGTTTTTCATTCCATATCCAAATTACTTCTCCTATTAATATCCCATAGGGAAAAAAGATTGAAATCATATATAATGGAGGTGTAGCAATATTTAGCGTTTCAGTAGCAGTATTAACGAGGGGGTATCCTCTTATACTGAAAAAAATAGCTGAAAAAATAGTTATTATTATTCCTGTAGCATAAACAATAAGTAGTTCCTTTAGGGAAGGGTTTAAAATATTTCTCTTATCTTTCATATCTTAATTATTATAAATTATACGTAATCTCTTAAATTAATGGGGTCTAAACCAATAAAGCTTAAAATTAATATTAAATATGTTATAATGCTGAATAATTAATTAAATTTATATAAAATTCAAATTTAAAGTGAGAATCGTGCCAAAAATAATACATTTTGAGATAAATGCCGATGATCCTTTCCGCGCTAAAGGATTTTATGAAAATACTTTTAACTGGAATATTGAAAAATGGGACGGTCCAATTGAATATTGGAATATTGTTGCGGGAGGAGAGGATGAGGAGGGAATAAATGGCGGCATTCAAAGACGTGAAAGCCAAAATGATCAAATTTTTAACTATATAAAAGTAAGTTCAGCTGACGAATTCAAAAAAAAAATAGAAGAAAATGGGGGCACTATAGTTACTCCAAAAATTACAGTTCCAAGGGTAGGTTATTTTTATATGTTTAAGGATACCGAAGGAAATAAACTAGGTATAATACAAGAAGATGAATTCGCTAAATAAAATCTAAATTTTTTTTACTACTTTTTACTAATTCCTATTCTTCTTCATATCCAATTTTTATGGTCATAGATATAGATTCGTCAAATGCTTGTCCCTCAATAAGACATTTACAAGATAACTCTTTGGATTTAAATAATTCGGTAAAATATCCTAACCAATACTTAGAATAGCGTTTGTCTTGTCTATGACGAAATAACATATGGTATTCATCTTCACTTTCTTTTGTTATATCAATTGTATAGAAATAATTAGCAACAACCCAGATTTTTTGAATTGTTTTCATAATTTCTTCTATTGTAAGATTCTTTAACGGACGTGAATTATTATACCACATAATTAGATCTAATGCAACATTTTTTTTATGCGGCATTTCCACAGCTTTTTTTGGTTCTGCTGCAGCAGCTATCAACTGATTAAACGTTGTTTTTCCAATTAACATCATTTTCATCTCCTCGCGTAGGCGTAAGAATATATCTCTATCAAGATCCTTTTGGAGTCCATAAAACTGAATTGCTTTCTGCATAAACGATATAATGCTCTCATCCTCTTCTTTATGTTTATTTATTACAGTTTGTATCTCTGGAGCCATCGCATTATATTCATCATACATTTTTATAGCATTAGCAATTAAATTTGAAATAGTCATTCCTTTTTCATCTCTGTATTTATCAATAATGGTTCGAGTTTCATCTGAAACTTTTACATATATCGGCTTATCTTTAATTTCATCAACTTTTTCCCCTTCATCATTCTCAATTTCATCGCTTTTTGCCATAATAATCACTAATTGTATTCTTAAACCTCAATTAAATTTAGTAATCTCTAAAAAATATAATTCTTATTCAGATATATATATTTTTTTATATTAATAAAAATTGCTTTAATAAAAAATTAATAAAAAAAAAGGAATAAAACTATCTTATAGATATATATATTTATATCTACTTTTTTAAAGTATTTTGTATATACCAATATATATAGAAATATATATTTTACATATTGCTTAATAAAGCTTTTACGTCATTTTTGTAAATTAAGTTCTTGAAACGAAACTTTTAAATATATATTTGTATAATAGTATATTG
>JBHLPZ010000287.1:0-3442 GCA_048885325.1 Candidatus Odinarchaeota archaeon | reverse complement strand
AATTGCTTAATTTTATAAAAATTGTTGAATCTAGAACGTTTGATGATTATAAAAAAGCAGAAGGCTTGACGGTCTCCAAAATTACATTACCAGATGGTATTGAAATTAAAGAGAATGACAAATAAATTATTACTGAAGTATTTTAGGGTACTGATAAAATTATTATTGCAACACTGGCAAGAACACCAATAAATAATATAAGAAAAATTAGCAGCGCAATCTGTTTCTTTCTTTTTGATCTACTAATTTTTCGAGTTGTTCTATAACTCATAAGCTAACATTTACATCAATTCTTTTTTATGCTATCATCAACTTCTACTTTTTGTAAAAGCTCTGTCAGAATAACATTATTATAAGAGAGAAGCATTCTTGGTACGTAGTTTTCAGCTAAATAAGCACCATCTTCAACTTCCTCTTTTAATGGAAATAATTGTTTTTCCTTAATAACAGATCCTAAATAATTTCGGTCATACTCTTTATATCCAAACAATTTGTTTTTTACAATAACCATTTTTCTCTCATAACCCTCAGGAAGACCTGCCTTTTCAAGTATTAAAAGGATTTTTTCTCTAGATAAAGATTCTAATAATTCAAGATCTTCTTTAGTCCCTTCATACGCAGGTCCAGTTTGAGCTACTTTATAATCAATTTCTTCTTCTAGCCCTAACATGACTCTAAACGCAATTGTTTCATTATCTTGGTCTACTGCGGTTATTTTAAAAGCAATTCCGTGTTTATCTCTTATTGGAGCTGCCATTTTAGCGGCAATAAACTTCATTCTAGTCGTAGTATTATATCCATGCCATAACCATACTCGATAGCGTTGTGGGTCAACAAAAAGAAGGATAAAATCATCATCTAATAGATCTTTCAATTCAATTTCTGGATCAATTACTAATTCCTCAAAATCTCCAATTTGATCATTAAATTGATAGACAATTATAGGTTGCTCTTTTCTCCTTACCTTATCCTCTTCTTTTTTTTCTTCAATATTATTGCTTGAAGATGGTGGTTTGTTTGACATAGTTAAATAAAAAAATACTATTCAAGTCTATATAACTTATTAGTTTTAATAATATATTATTGTTTTTTGTATTAAAATAGATAGGTTAGGTCTCAAGAATTTTATAATTTATGTAATAATCAATTATTTATTATTCCTAAATTAATTTTCATAATAAACGTTAAATAAAAATTAAGCGGGAATTGCCAAGTCTGGATAAAGGCGCTGGACTCAGAATCCAGTCCCATAGGGGTTCGGGGGTTCAAATCCCTCTTCCCGCATAAAATTTTTATAAAAACATTGTTGTCTATTAAACTATGCTCAATCTATTATTACAACTGGGGCAAAATAAGGGTATTTCTTGTTCACATGATTCTAGTTCATCGCTATTTAGCATCTTTCTCCAGCAAACTAATTTATCTTCTGATTGAACCATGTCTCTACCGTGATGTTGAGGTATAATCTGTTTTGTTTTGCAATTTTCGCAAAGAATCATTATTGATTCTGTCCTAGTATTCTCAGAAGAAATTTCAGAAATTTTATTTTTATAGCGAAATATTCTCATAGCGTTCAACATTACGGCGAGTGAAACCCCCATATCGCCGATACCTACTGCTAACCATAATGTCATTAACCCAATAACCGTTAAAACAGCAAAAGACAGTTTAATACTAATTGAGGTCCAAATATTTTGTTTTATAATTTTATTTGTTTTCTTTGAGATATCAATGAAGTCAATAATTTTTTTTAGATCATCATTCATTATGATAACGTCAGCAGTTTCTAAAGTAAGATCTGTTGCAGAAGCACCAATGGCTATACCTAAATCTGATAAAGCTAAAGCAGGAGCATCATTAATTCCATCTCCTACCATCGCAACACCATTGTAATCAGATTTTAATTTTTTAATTTCCTCCAATTTTTGGTTTGGTAATAACTCGCCATAGATATTATCAATATCTAAACAAGAACCAATTGTATTACATACATTTTGATTATCACCTGATATTAAAATAGATTTATATTTTCGTTTTTTTAAACCATCTATTAATAAAGGAGAAGTTATTCTTAATACATCTCGAATAGAAATTAATCCAATCAGTCCGTTGTCTCCAACTAATATTGGGATGGTTCCATTCTCTTCAATTTCTTTTAATTCTTCAAGTGGTAGCTTAAAATTGAGCTCATTAAAAAATTTCTGGCTACCAATGTAATATAATCTTCCGTTAATCTCTCCCTTTACTCCCATTCCTTTTAAAATTTCAAAATTAGAGACATCAAATAAATTAATATTCATCCTTTTAGCTTGGCTAACAATTGCTTGACCAATGGGATGTTCTGAAAGTGATTCTAAACTGGCTGCAATGCCTAATATTGCATTCTCATCATATCCATCATAAGCTCTAACCTCAAAAACCTTAAGCGATCCCTCCGTTAGCGTCCCAGTCTTATCAAACGCAATTGCTTGAATGTTATCTACTTTTTCAATAAATACATTTCCTTTTACTAAAATACCTTCTTTTGCTAATTTTGTGAGAGCCGTAATATTTGCTAATGGTGTTGAGAGTGTTAAAGCACAAGGGCATGATACTACGAGTAAAATTAAACCACGATAGAACCAATTATTAAAATCTAATCGAAATATTAACGGAGGTAATATCATTACTATAAGGGACATAATTAATACTATTGGAGTATAATACTTGGCAAATTTCTCAATAAATTTCTCACTTTTACTTTTATTTTGCTGTGCTTCTTTAATACTTCGTGCAATTTGAGCTACAATAGTATCATTTGTTTCCCTAATTACTTCAACATCAACAAATCCTTCAGAATTAATACTTGCAGCAAAAACCTCATCACCTTCATTTTTAAATACCGGTAAAGATTCACCTGTAATAGTACTTTCATCAAAATACGATTTACCCTTTATAATAATGCCATCTAAGGGAACTTTCATTGCTGGTTTTACACCTATAATATCTCCCTTTTTAACTTGGATAGTTGGTACAGAAATATACTCATTTCCTTTTTTTAACAACGCTTCATGAGGAGATAATTCAAGCAATTCTTTAATTGCATCTCGAGATTTATCTGTTGTAAGTTCTTCAATATGTTCCGCAATGGCATATAGTAATATGGCAGTTGCGCCTTCTTGACCATGAAGGATAAAAAAAGATGCAATAGCTGCAATTAACATTAAAATATTCGCTGTTATTTTTTTATGAATTACATCTTTAATCGCTTCTTTAACTATACCATAACTAGATAGAAATATAGAGAAAATTGCTAACAATTGGCTTATCAAGACTTGTTCAAAACCAAATTCCAAAAAAATGGCTATTGCTAATAATATTCCAGAGGGTATTATGAAATACCAAAACTTTTTCTTAAAAAATGTGCTTTCCTCTATTTCTTCTAAATTAATATCACAAGCAG
>JBHLPZ010000286.1:0-3444 GCA_048885325.1 Candidatus Odinarchaeota archaeon | reverse complement strand
AAAATAAAACCTAAATATGAAATTTATAAAACTGATTATGAAAAACTCTTAAACGTAATTAAAAAAGACGAGGAAAAAGCTGAAGAATTAAAATTAGAGTTAAAGGAAAAATTAGAAGAAACTGATAAAGATTTGATTAAAGAAATGTATACAACCGATTTAAAAATACTAAGACCTCTAATTCAAATTGATGAAGATATAAAAAGAGTTGATAAAGAATTGACTGAGATAACAAAATCAGAGAATTTCTTTGCTATTAAAAATAATCAAGATTTTTCTTCAATTCAAGAAAAATTAGAGATATTTTATGAACAATTTACTCAAAAGTTTAATAAATTAGATATTAATTCAAATAAGAAAAAATTCTTAAAGGCTTTTGAAAATTATCGGAAATTTGAGCTCATTTTGGATGATTTGGAAAAATTTCTGAACATTATGCTGTCACAAATTAATTTAATGATAAAATTTCAAATTCTTATTGATAAAACAAATACCAAATTTTTCATAAATTCTCTTTTTAAACGAAATAATAAAGATAAAATAAGATTTACTGAATTAACAACTCCCGAAAAGATTTTCCTTATAGTAGTATTATATATTTCTATAAATATTGTTTTAAATGAAAAGAACCTCACTTTTTCAAATTTGTTTATTCCTAATGATTATAATAAAGGTGGGTCTATTTTAAGAACAATCAGAAAGATTTTACCCATATTTAGAAGTAATGAGAATTTGAGGGATTTTAATTTAATTTTCATAATGTCAAACATTGAAATTAAAAAAGAAATTAAAAACATAAAAGTAATTGAAATTTGAGAGAGATAAAATTATGGAAAATAATGAATTTAAGGAAACTGTAAAATTAATTACGAAATTAATTTTAACCCAACCACAAAAAATGATTAGAGAAGAGGATCTACGGAATTTATCAAAAAATTTTAATTTTGAAAAAATTATGAGTAATGTTTATCTGAATTTAAAAAATGTCGGTTTTGAATTTATTAAATCAAAATTATTCAATGATACATACTATATTCTAACATCTGAAGGAAAGGATGATACTATTTCACCTTCCCAATATGGAACACTAGCTTTACTTATAGCTATGAGTAAAGAGGTCGATGATAATTTAAAAATTAAAGATTTAAAAGAGATTTTTTCTGAAGTGTGGGAATCTGATGTTGAATTTTTGCTTAAAAATGATTATTTAAGAAAAATAGAAGATTTAGATGCTATAGTAGTAAGCCCTTTGGGTAAAGCGCTTATGAAAAATATTATTCAAGACTTAGATTTAAAAAATCTTTTAGATATTTATACAAATTAAATATTCTTTAGAAAATAAAAAAAAGGAAAATAATTTAAGAACCTTCAATATCTAATTTAAATTGTTCAAAGATTTTTTTCACACGCTCTGCAGATGGACCTGTTCCCCTAACACCATTTGCATCTACAAGAATCTTTCCATTTAAAATAGATATAACATTCTGATCCTCAATATAATTTACATGTCCTTTTGAAAAGATAGTAGCAATTCTATCTGCTAAAGATTGCATGGGAAAAGGTTCCTCTTCGACTGTAACATAATGATAATAGCTTCCTCTAATTAATATTTTAGGAAATGTTTTATTTTTTTCGTTCTTTGCATTCGTTAAAATAAGGTCTAGGGTTTCGGAGACACCTTTAAGGGTTCCTACAAAAAATTTATCTTTATCCAGATATACCTTAACGATTCTATCCAATAAACTTTGTAATTCAGTATTATATTGTCTAAGTGACATTGTAAATCAGTATTTTTATTATTAATATAAATAATATATTCTTTTACTTTTATTCTTAATTTAAAAAAAACGTAATCAACCATCTTATTGTTAACTTTAAAATAATCTTTTTGTTAATTCGGGTATTCCTTCTCCAGTTATTGCACTAGTTTTGATTATTTTAAGATTTGGATTTATTATTTTCGCATCCTTTACCATTTTATCAATATTAACATCCACAACATCTAATAAATCGATTTTATTGATTACAGCAATATCTGACATCTTAAAAAGCATAGGATGTTTTTCAATAACCCATTCTCCCTCAGTAATAGATACAACACAAATTCTTTTTTCTGCTCCTAAGATAAAATCAGATGGGCAAATTAAATTTCCCACATTTTCTATGAAAACAATATCATATCTACTTAAATCCTGACTTTTTATGACTTGAGAGATATGGTAGGAATTTAAGGCACATTCTCTCCCAGTGTTAATCTGTATCGTTTTAACTCCATATTTCTCAATACGATCCGCATCCACTCTAGTTGTTACATCTCCATTTAAAACTAAAATCTTCTTTTCTTTTGAAAGAATTTCAACCAACGCTTCGATTAATGCAGTTTTACCTGCACCAATTGCCCCTACTATGTCAAATGATCGAATATTATATTCTTTAAACAACTTCTTATTTTCAGCAGCTAATCTTTCATTGTTTAAAATTAAATCCTCATTTAATTCAATAATTTTCATCGTTTTTTCTTTGGGCATGACATTTTGAAAAAATTTTATTTTAGATTATCGCGAAAATAATTGATATTTAAATACGAGGTATGAACTCAATATTCCTCCTAATTCAGGTAAATAAAACAAGAAGTATATGGGATGGTAAAAAAAACCATATAATAGTCCTGGAATTAGTCTGAATAAAATGATAATGAGTAAAAACGATCTTCCTTTCATTCTAATAGGAATTATTGCAACAATTCCGGTCAAATCTCTTTGCATAGCTGGAAAAATAGTGTAAGAAATTATGCCATATATTCCACCCCATACTAAACCAACTCCATCATAAAATGTTAAATCAATTGGATAAATAGAAATTAAAGCAACTCTTAAAAGAAAATAAAATATTATAGAGAAAATTCCACTAAAAAAGAAAAGTTGGAACAAAAATTTAATACCTTTACTCATTTCTATAATTCTGGCGATCATGTAAGTGATAAATAACATTATAAAAATTAAAATTATTGTAAACATGAAGAATGGATTAAATAGGTCAATTGGGTTAATAAAAAGAGAGGTGATAAGAGTATAATATGTATATTTGGAAACAAGAGCATTTAAACTTAAATAAATATATTCTCCAATATTAAGGCCTATAAAAATTACTCCCAGTATTGAAAAAGAGATAATCATCATAATCAAAATTTTAGTTCCTATATATTGAGTTGATTTAATTCCAGGTATCTTCTGTTTTTTTTGAGTATATCTTGCTTGCTTCTCTTGTCTTTTTAAATATTTCTTTAACTCTTTAGAAGCTTTATATTCAACATCTTGAGAAATAGCTTGTCCAGAATATTTATAATCAACTGAAATTTCCTTCCTTTCAATAGGAGTCAGAGGTATATGTTTTAATTCAAAAGAACATTGATGATTTTCAGGTAGTCTATGCTTTTTACAAAAT
>JBHLPZ010000285.1:0-3448 GCA_048885325.1 Candidatus Odinarchaeota archaeon | reverse complement strand
CAACACCAAGCTCGTCAGCTATAAATTTTTGAATTCTTATCATCCCATTTACATTAGCCTCCCATGCTCTAAAGAGATCTCTACTTCTCCAAGTTGTTTGCATCAAGAGCTTTCCATCCTTAATTCGCATGTAAATTCTCTGAAGACAAGGAGGATCAATATGAAATGGATCTACAAGAGGTCTCCATGTTATTGCTTGAGCCCTACGTGAATATGGCTTCTTTCTCAATTTCTGAACGATATATTCAATCTGATTAATTCGTGGAAAATTTATAACGCCAATTGGTATTTTTTCTACTCCAACTTGGTCTGAAATCTTTTTATCTAGCTTATAATCAACAAGATTTTTGAGCCTCCATATATTAGAATCAGCTGTTTTTTGAATTTTATTTGCCTTAATTAATTTTTGGTGTTTTCTAACAAAATCATTGTTTACAATATCTAGATCATAATCAACATGAATAGTGTCCTCAAGGGAAAAGGGAGTATAATTAAATATTCTATCATGATAAGAATACGGAAAACTCACATCTGATTCCCAGATATAATGATCATTTACACCTTCCAAAATCTCTTCTATGTACCCACTCTGTATTGACCCAATTAAGTAAGTATCGGCTATACAACCATATACTTCATATGAATTTCCATACTTTGTCTTTATTTTCATTATTTTACCTTTTCTCATAATTGGATCATTCATTGGATTCTTAATCTCTACTAGCACCGTTGCATCTTTAGATGGAGGCTCATCTGCCTTATCATATTCAGTTTTAATATCATCTCCATTAAACAGAACTTGAGTTATAGCAGATAACCAAGCATCACGTACACAATCTTTTGAAATAAATAAAACTTGAGCCATTTCAAGAACCTCTTCAATTACATTTAACTAATTATCTTCAATAATTTTATAATCTACTTGTTAAATTTTTAATAAAAATTCCTTAAATTTTACGAATATTTTTCTTATTTAAATAATGAAGCATTAAATTAAATTTAAAAAGCTTAAATTTATTTTTTAGTTACTAAATCATTTACGTGAGTTAAATTGGGAGGTTTTGGTAAAAAGCTAAAGAAAGGTTTAGCAAAAGTAGCAGGTGGAGTAGTCGAGGATATAACCGGGAGTGAAGCAGTTGGTAAAGGAGTTGAGAAGGGAGTAAAAAAAGGAAGTGTTAAGAAAGGAATAAAGAAAACAATAAAAGAAGGAAAAGAAGAAATTGTCGATAATGTTGAAGATACATTGGAAGACATTTAAAATTTAAAAAACCTATTTTTATTTTTTATTTCCATTAAAAATTTATAATTTTGATTATTTAAATTCTTAAGATTTAATCAATTTAATAGAGAAAGATTATATGATTTCATTAAAACTTCGCTTTGAACCTCCATTCAACGAGATTACTAAAAAAACAAATGATATTGTGAAGCTTGAGAAGGAACTAACTTTAAAGGAATTATTAGAATACTTTTATAAGAAATATGGGGAAAAATTCAAAGAACTTTTATGGGATAAAAAAAATCCTAGTGAATTTAGCTCTTTCTTATCAATAATTATTAATGGTAAGAGCTATCGTTATGAAAAGTTTCTTGAAACTCTCTTGAGAGATGGAGATGATATTGCTTTTTTATATCTCTATTTTGGTGGTTAAACATTATTTTTTTATAATAAATAGATTAACCACATACCAAAACCAGTTAAAATGGGATTTAAAATATTATCAGAAATGAATTTTGCAAACATATCAATAAGTAAAAATATAATTGTGGCAGCTGTCGCCATCAACAATATTTTTATTATACCTACTGGCATCAAGCTATAATATAAATTCATTATAATTAGAACTATTGCAAATGTACTTATCCCTCCAGCAATAAATCCTTCTATAGTTTTTTTTGAATTTTTTCGAAGTGCATGCTTTCCATATTTCTTTCCTATAACACATGCCATAGCGTCTGCTCCGGTAGTGATCAAGGCTACAGCGGCAAATATCGGGAATGGTGCGAAAATAAAAGGCACAAAAGATAAAACTAAAGGTGTAGAAGCCAAAAAAGTTTCCAACTCTTCTTGTCTCATAGAGAAGTACCATTTTCGAGCCCAGTTAGGCAATATATAAAATTTAGTTAAACGTGCAAGATCTGCTAATTGAAACATAAATATAAAACCAAATCCAATTATAATAATAAGCCAATATGAGAAACTATAATTATCAAGATTAAATTTATCTAATATTCCAAAATTATCAAGGATGGTTCCTAAACTCCAGAAAATAAAAATAACTGAGCATGTGAATAGATGCAATAGTTTCCTTCCATATTCGCTCCTTAAGTCATCAGTCCAGTTCTGATTAAATTCTTCGCAATATTTTCTATAATCCCTTTCAGCCATGACTTTTGGATCTCTTTTGGCGATTATTGAATTATAAATTAGAGTGATAAACCAAATCCCCATTTCAATTAAAAAAAAAATTGAAGTAGAAAGCCATAAGAAATTTAAAGTATCTAAAGGAATTAGGGTTGAGTGAAATTGATACATGAAAGGGTATAATATTCCTGCTATTAGAAATAGCAACCCAACTGCAATTTCATTGGCTATTAATCCTTTTTCAACCTTTTCTCTCCAATTTGAAATTATATAAACTAATGTAACAACTGAATATCCTATCAAAATAATGCTTGTTGGTAGATAAAACATGTTTTAATCGTTAAAGTTGAATTATTTAAAAATTTTTATAAAAAAAATACTCAAAAGAACCCTCTATATAATAATTGTGTAATAATTCAAATTAAATATGAATCTTATGAAGAAATAAATAATTGATAAGATAATTGGATTAACCAAGTTATCAGATACATTAAAGGGTCTATTTGTTAAAATATCAATAAGTATAAATGCCAGAGTGAATAGAATTGCCCATATCAAGCCTAAAAAAAGAAAACTTATAAAAAATGTAGCTATAGACCCTGCTATAGTACCCTCCCATGTTTTCTTTTTATTAAATCTTATAAAAATTCTTCCATATCTTATTCCAATTTGACTTGCGACTAGATCCGCAATAGAACTGATCCCTAAAATCGAGAAAAAAACCATTGGAGGGCATAAAAAGGCTGCAAACATATGTCCAATCCCAAAGTATAAATAAGTACCATATCCTTGTTTCTCCTCTTTATTTAGAAAAATTGTGCACAAAATATTGAAGGGAAAGCTGAAATATTGAGATTTCCTAGTAAATTCATTTATTAGCATTAACATAGCAAAACCATAAAAAAAGAAAAACAATAGGTAATAAAACCAGCCGAGAGCAAATAAAACATTACGAATTACATTCGGTGTTGTTAAAAGTTGTAGGAATAAATAGAGCATATTATTCTCATAGGGGATCATGCCTTCAATAGATCCTGTTGTTATATAGATAGTATACGCCCCAATTAGCCATAAAATAAAAAT
>JBHLPZ010000284.1:0-3472 GCA_048885325.1 Candidatus Odinarchaeota archaeon | reverse complement strand
TTGGTATGACTATAAATTATTTCTTGCTTAAAAAATATTTTAAGAAAAAAGAAGAACCTAAATCGGTGGAAGATAAGAAAAGACAATTTTATAAATAAATTGATTTTTAATGAAAATATATAAATAAAAAGAATTTTAAAAAATTACTAAGATAAAGGTTCTATTTTCATTTATCTCAAGAAAGGTGATTTAGATTCAGTTCGGAAGTGATCTTGGAATTACTGATGAGGATATTGAAAAAATAAGTCCTCAAATTACATTTATAACTTCTAATGCTGACATTGAAGCAATTGCACTTGTTTCTCAGGAGGGTTACCAAATTGCATTTTCTGCGCTTCCTCAATATCATGTTGATGGCGATCAATTTTGTGGGCTCGCGAGTGCTCTACTTATGACTGGTAGCTCAACAATCCAGACACTGTTTCAAGAAGAATTAAGTGAAATAATTGTACGAGCCCAAAATGGCTATATCGTAGTAAGTAATGCAGGTCCATTAGTAATCGTATGTGCTGGAACACTTATTGATACATTAATGAAAACTGTTAAGGTAATGAGAGTTGCAGCAAAAAATTTAGCAAAGATTTTTGAAGGAAGATAAACTGATTTTTGATATTTTTGGTAAAAAAAATCTATTTTTGGTAAAAAAAGTAAAATTTATAAGTTTTGTTATTTTGTTATTTCGTTAATAATAAAATAAAAATGATTTATATCAATGGCTACTGATAAAAATTCTTTTTGGCGTTGGCAGTGGCCTTGGCGTTTTTAATCACGCCTTCATAGGATTAAATCAAATTCTTCTGTTTACCATATAATTTTTCTCGTTTTATGTAATCGAATTGTTTTGCCAATTATGCGTCAATTATATTGAATTCCAATATAAAGATGTAGCATTTTTAACTAAAAATGTAAAGTAGTGATTTTAATGGTAGAAAATTTTAATGCAAGAGTTTTATTAGATGCAAACGAAGTTCCTAAAGAATGGATAAATATTGTTCCAGATTTACCATCACCTATAACGCCTTTAATTAATCCAATGGACGGAAAACCAGCACCTCCAGAACTAGCTTTTGCCATCTTTCCAAAAGAATGTGTTTTACAGGAAGTATCTCAAGAAAATACTATTAGTATCCCAAAGAACCTAAGAGAAATCTACGCTACAACATATCGTCCGACACCTCTTCACAGAGCAGTCCGTTTAGAGAAAGCACTTGGTATAAATGATGGGAGAATAAAAATATTCTTTAAAAATGAATCTGTTTCTCCTACAGGGTCCCATAAACCTAATACTGCTCTAGCTCAAGCTTACTATGCGGGAATACAAGGAATTGATGAACTCGTCACTGAAACCGGGGCAGGACAATGGGGTTCAGCCCTCTCTTATGGATGTAATATATATGGATTAAAATGTACTGTTTACATGGTAAGAGCAAGTTTTATTCAGAAACCTGGTAGAAAAATATTGATGAGAGCATATAATGCGGCAATTCATGCAAGTCCCTCAAAGCATACCGATGCTGGAAGAAGTTTTTATGATGATAATCCAGATCACCCTGGAAGCTTAGGTATTGCAATATCTGAAGCAGTGGAACACAGTTTAAGAAGTGATAAAATACGTTATTCACTAGGAAGTGTAGTGAATTTTGTCCTGTTGCATCAAACTATAATTGGTCAAGAAACTAAATTACAACTAGAAAAAATTGGAATAGAGCCAGATATTCTCATTGGTTGTATGGGTGGTGGTTCGAACTTTGGAGGATTCGCAATTCCATTCGTAAAAGATAAATTACAAGGGAAATTTCCAGACCTAGAAATTATAGGGGTTGAACCAAGAGCTTGCCCAAGTGTTTGCAAAGGAGAATATAGATGGGATTTTGGAGATACTGCAAAAAAAGCACCTATATTAAAAATGCATACTCTGGGGCATACATTTATTCCTAGTCCAATACATGCGGGAGGATTAAGATATCATGGAATGGCACCTATTATTTCAATTTTATCTAACAACAAAATAATTTCAACTACAATGCTTCACCAAACTGAAATTATTGAAGCAGGTCTTAAATTTGCTCAAGCAGAGGGAATCTTACCCGCACCAGAAACTGCCCATGCAGTAAAAGAGGCTATAAATCAAGCCTTGAAAGCAAAAGAGAATAATGAAAAAAAGGTAATTATATTCAATTTCAGTGGTCATGGATTTTTTGATTTATTAGCATATAAAGAATACATGAGCGGTAAGTTGGAAGATTATGAATTACCAAATGAAGATATTAAGAAAGCATTAGCTTCTCCAGATATGCCAAAAATCGATGAAAGTCAATTTTAAATTAATTTTTTTTTTTATTTCTTGATAATATTTTTACAGTAAATCTTAAAATTATAAAGATCATTTTCATTATTAAAATCTCACGAGAATTGTAATCTTTGGATTTATTATCATACATTATAGTAGGAATCTTTTTTCTATTTGGATTTATTTTATTATATATTACCTATCTAACCAAAAAGAGGGGTGAAAAGGGAGCATTCATTAATAATCTAATTAATTCCATAGTTTTCTTAATTAGCATCTCAATTAATTTAGTAATAATTAATATTCTTCACATAACGCAAATAGATTTCATTATATTCCCTTTTGATATTTTTATACTTGGTTTCCTTTTATTATTTTTACCTTTTTTTTATCTTCTAATTCGCCGGGAAAGAAAAAGGATTATTATTAGAAAAGGTGAAACTAATAGCTTAACAACTCAAAAGGAATTACCACTAAAGTATGAGATTTATCGAAAATTAACCCATTTGGTAGTACTTGGAATAATTTTTTTCTATTTTACATTAGGATATCTCGTGCAAAATTTTTTTCTTTATTTATTCAAATTATTACCGCCATTTTTCTCTGACTTGTTTTTTTCAATTTATAATGATATACCTAATATGATTTTCACACAATATTTAGTTGTATGCTTAGTAGCAATTTCTTTAATTGGACTTTTCACAGCAGAATTCATAAGGATATTAAAACCAGAGCTTTACCCTTTAAAACTTATCAATAAAATCCTTAGAGAGAAGGAACGCCATATGAGATTTGGTCCCCAAATTTCTATGGGAATTGGATGTTTTTCAATAATAATAATTTATGGATTAATCCAACCTATTGGTCCTTTAATAATCTGTACTTCTATGACAATGGCGATTTTTGGAGATATGACTGCTAATCTATTTGGTAGAACTTTTGGTCATAAAAAAATTCGAAATTCAAATAAAACTTATGCAGGGTTAATTGCTGGGATTATTGTTGCTTTTTTTTCTGGTATAATTGTTTTATTACTCTTAAATGGATTATTAATATTAAATTTATTAAGTATATTCTTATTACCCTTGATTGGTGCATTATTAATCGGATTGTTAGATTTTTTAGACTTAGAAATTGATGATAATCTTACTTACAATTTTATTATATCAACCGTGTTATTTT
>JBHLPZ010000283.1:0-3479 GCA_048885325.1 Candidatus Odinarchaeota archaeon | reverse complement strand
TTTAATATTAATTGATACTTATTAAATACCAGATACTTATTCCAATCTAATCCTTCTAATTCTTCTTTTTTATGACATAGGAAAATGGTTTATCATATGTCCTCATTAGTATAATCTTAAAGTATTGCTGTATTAAATATGCAATCCCTATTGGAATATTAGGCTCAATTTTCTCTTCTTTATATAGCATATAGCATTTATCTCGTGCGTATATTTCTGATTGGTCGAATAGGACAGGCTCATCGAAGAAATATTTGTTAGCAGTTTGTTCTCAGAAGTTGAGAATTGCCGTTGGTCTCTTTGCAGTAAAAAGCTTTGAACTACCAATAATACAACTTAATTCAGGTAATCTATAATAATCTTTATATGGGCTCTCATGAAAAGATAATCTCCAATCAGAATCAATTTATAGACTCGATTTTTAAAAAAAAATTCAAATATTTTTGCCAAAAGGAATTCAGTGAAAAACCAAACCTTCCTTACCTACCTAAATTGAGAAGCTTTCTATTTTTTTGAATATATCATATCGATCGCTACTTTTTATAAATATAAACAACTTGATTTTTAATAAGAACAGAATTTCATAATTCAGGGAATAGTTATACACTTGATTTTAATTAGATATTTTTCAACTTAAAGCATCTGTAAATGACTTAATTCTTTCTCTCTCTGAGAGGTCTGCACCTAAAAAGGTTTCGTAAGCTTCAAAATTTTTTGGTAAAATAACATATTCTAAATTTTCTTTCTCTCTATTATAGAAAGCTTTTCCAAGGTTTTTATCATATAGATTTTCACTCCAAGGATTGTAGAACTTAAAGATTTCAATAATTTTTTTATTTAAAAGATATCTCACATTAGAATTTGTTAATTTATAGACATTGCCATTATTATATTCTGCATAGGTTCTAGCACTCTCCTCATTATCGACCCAAAATTGTCCAACCAATTCAGCTATTAAATTTGAAGTATCGACATAACTCCATTGAAAAAGTCCACCTGATTTTATTGAACCTCCATGAAAAATATTCGGGAGTGATGATGGATCTGTTGTAGGTTCCAGATGTGATCTCTTCAAAATTAACATGTCTTTGCTATAATTAACCCATCGCCAAGTATCTTTTGGGGGTAGGGAACTTTTCAAAATTAGTAATCTGTAATTATAATTAGGTAATATATAATTAGCATAAATATCCATTGTAGCTTCATCAATATCAAACTCAATTACATTTCCAAATTCACCAGCTGTAGGAATATTCCAATAGATTGTTAAAAAGTTGTCATCTTCTTCTGGTGCTAGATAAATATGTCGATAAAACATCTCCTTCAATACTTTTTCCTTTGGGATAAGCTCATAATTCTTAAAGTGGATTTTTATTTCTTTCCCGTATTTCTTAATCATCTGTAATTGCATCGCAACACCACTATAATTAAGTCTTTTCAATTTCGGTAATTTAAATTCTTGTAGCTGTAACTGGAGTTCTTTAGGAATAGTTGTTAATTCCTTAAAACGTACACCTAAATTAGTAATAAACCCATCTTCAGCAGAAAATTGTATGGTTTTTCCAAGCTCTGTTTCAATCATTACAAGCACTTCTAACTGTCGCTTCAATAAAGGAACTCCTCTATATCTAATCATGCTTTTAAGGTATGTATTTTTTGCGGGACTAACTTCTGTATCTTTTTTTATAAATTCCTTATTCTCTATTTTTCCTTCAATTATTTTTATGAGTTGGTTAATTGATTGTTTATAATTATTAACTTCAAATTTTACACCGCGATAGCAAATTAACATTGTAGGAATATGAGATTCGTTAGTAAAAATTGGAATAATTGGTTTATGTAACTGATTAGCTACTTCATATTCATTTTTAACGGCATTTGACTTTATAGCATTATCAGAGCATAGAAGTATGAAAAGATCACACTTTTTTATACCTTCACCCATGAATCCTTGTATACTACTTATTGCATCTTCCTCCCAATATGCAACTTTTTGTATTTTAGGATGTGCTTCAAGAGATTTCTTAATTTCTCTTATTTTGAATAGATCTGCATCAATAGTAGCATGACTAACGAACACATTAAGCATACCAAGTCTACTCATAATCTAGAGTTTTTTAAGATTACAATTTAAAATTGACTTATTATCGTACTTAATTATCTTCACATGTTATAAAAACTTTTTAGTATAAGTTGGATGATTCAGATTTAACAGAATAATCTTAACAAAACAAACAAGAAAATCATGGAGATAAGTAATAGGGGAATTAAGAATACAATCCATATAATCCATGTATTAGAATGCCGAACGATTATCGAGGACTGATAATGTATAATATTTATATTTTAAGATATGTTCATTCTTTAAATAAAATATCGCCATGGGAGATTGGTTTGACAAGACGCTCACGGAAGAAAATTCTATAAAACTAGACTTATTTGATTTTATGGGCGCCTTTGGTGCGGTGATGACTCTTGCCGCCATCAACGTCGTGAAAAAGTTAAACGAGCTCGTAAAAGTCCATGATATTAAGCAATTTGAAAAGCTACTTTCGCCTCTCCATCTTTAAATTAGTTCTTTTTTACTTTTTAAAAAGCCTCATTAGATTTATATGACAGTTTTTCTTTTATTAAAAAGTATAACTTCATTTTATAGTATTAAGAATTCGGTGGGAATCTAAAAATGAAAGATGAAAACGGATACGATTACGTAAATGTCAACGGAAATAAAATATATGTTGAATGTTTTGAATTAAAACTACATGGAGCTGGAATCAAAACTCTCTCTGATATTAAAGGCTTAAATGAAGTTGATGACCTTTGGAACCTATTTTTACGAGATAACGGACTCACTAAATTTGATTACTTAAAAAATCTAATTTCTCTGGAGCACATCGATTTGGAATTGAATCAATTCTCACGAATCGATGGTTTGGATTATTTAATTAACCTTAAGAGTTTAAATCTATCATATAATTTCATTTTAAAAATTGAAGGCTTGCTAAACCTGACAAATTTAACTTCCTTGGATTTAAGATGGAACCAAATCTCTGAAATCGAGAATCTTGGAAATTTGAAAAATTTAGAATTCCTGAGATTAAATAATAACAATATTTCTGAAATTAAAGGCTTAAAGGATTTAACAAATTTAAAGATTTTAGTATTAAGTAACAATAAGATTAAAGAAATCAAAGGTCTAGATTCCCTTGTTAATTTAAAATTTTTAGAATTAGATAATAATCAAATTACCGAAATTAAAGGTTTGAAAGAACTTCAAAATTTAGAAGTTCTTTCTCTTAATGGAAATCCAATTAGTCAAATTAAGAATATTGAAAACCTCAAAAAATTAACACAAATCTCTCTAATTAACACTAATCTTAAATATAAACCTGAACTCGATTAACTTCCATTTTGTGAAATAATTTATTAGATATTTTTAAAATCTTAATGCTTAATCCTCTAATCAATCAAAAAATTTA
>JBHLPZ010000282.1:0-3492 GCA_048885325.1 Candidatus Odinarchaeota archaeon | reverse complement strand
TGTTTTTGATCATTGGTCGTTAATTTCTGCTTACTCTTATGGGCTCGCACAGCTTAGCCCTAATCGTGAATTATTTGAAAATCAATTAAAATTCTTAGCAAATAAGACTAATTCAGATGCGTTATTATTACTAAATGACAATGGAATAATTTTATCTAACTACTCAAACGAAAAATCAGAGATCTCTGAAAAGGTTTTTGAAATATCCGCACCTCACTTCCAAACTCTCTATAAAACATTTAAGGAATTTAAATTGTTAAAACAAGATTTCATTGTTTCATCTGGAATAACTGATGAAGAGAGGAAGATAATTTTTAAAAAAATTTTGATAAATAAACATAATTTATATATACTTCTTTTTATGGAGAAATTTGAAGGAATTGAAAAGATAGAAAAACAACTACCAAAATTTACCAAGAATGTAAAAGAATTAATCCAAACGTATATCTAAAGTTTAAGAATTATACCCCTCTCACTTTTTATTATTAAATACTTATGATTATTATAAAAAAGGAAAGTAAAGATTCTTAAGAAGATAATTTTATTATTTTTGTAATAAAAACAAATTACTTTCTATAGACTTTGATATATAAAATCTATCTAATTGATGGGGATAATGGGATTTCCATATTAGAAACAACTTTTAGGGAATTCCAGAAAGGAAAAATTGGAGACAATGTGATACCGGGCTTTTTCAAAGAGTTAAATCAAATTATTGATAATATTCAAGAAGCGATGGCGAAAGGTAAGAGAAGTGAAGAAATGATAAGAATACTAGAATCTGAAGATTCCACAATAATAATTTATTATCATCCTGCCTCCCGAATTCTTTTTTGTTCCATTTCTGATGCTGATGATAATACGGATAAATTAACAGAAGTTATTCAAAAGATCGCAACCAGATTTTGGAAAAAACATCAATCAGATATTAAAACATTTCGAACAACAACCGATAAAAGTAGATTTCAAACTATTCAGACCGACATTGAGAATTTAACATATGGAGGAAAAATTGCAGAAATTTTCCCAAACTTATTAATTGTTAAAAGTGTTTTGGAAAAAATTCTGTCTATGGGAATGATTAATGAATTTGACTTCAAAATAGCTCTAAAATGCACTGGGGATAGTTCCCCACTAAAAATTGCTAGATTTTTTAATAAAACAAGAACTGAAATTAATGAAATCTTAAAAAAATTAGAAGAATTAGACATTATTAAAATGTAGGGTTTACTTCAACTATTTCATATAATTCATCATAAATATTGCATTTTTTACGGTAAATAGAAAATAATAAAAACTTTCAATATTTATTCTAAATACAATTAATACAGCTAAATTAAGTGTTTGAATTATGGAAACGGAAACTAAGGAAAAAATTTACCCAACAATTAAATCACCATCTAGAGAACATCTTATAAGGAAAGGAAAAGGGTTCTCATTAACAGAAATTAAAGAGGCTGGAAAAACAATACAACTACTACATAAGTTAAATATTCCAGTTGATTATTTTAGGAAATCTACTTATAAGGATAATGTAGAAAAGTTAAAAAAGTTAAAAATAGGAAAAAAGAAGGGTGAGAAAAAGAAACCTTATGTTTATAAAGAAAAGGAGCGTACACCCTTTAAACCGAAAAAAGAAAAAGTAATTAAAAAACCAATTAAAAAAGAGTTAGTTGTTAAAAAACCAACACCTAAGAAGAAACCAAAACCCATTAAGAAAGAAAAAATAAAAATAGAACCTACAAAAGTTAAAAAAGAAAAAATTGAGTTAAAAGGTATACCATTAACTTCGTTAAGTGGGCTAGGACCAGCGACAGAAACAAAACTTCACGAATTAGGGGTTATTACAGTTGAGGATTTAACAAAAGAAGATCCTAAAGAACTTGCAGCATTGATTAAGGGAGCCTCAGAAGAGAGGATCCTAAAGTGGATTGAAGAAGGAAAAGAACTAATTAAACAATAAAGCTATCAGACTCTTAAAATAATTTATTCAATTTATTTTAAATAACTTCTTTAATCATAATTTTCATTTTTATAAAGATTTTTAAAGTTTTAATATATTAAAAAAGTAAGTTTTTTCTTGATTATACAAAACTTAGTGTTAAGCGTGGAATACAATTATTATGTTTATGATAAACCGGAATGTAAATTGACTATAAACAAGATGCCCATTTGGTTCAGAGAAATTAAGTTTGAAGGGGATTATAATGAAGGAATTATCGTACTTCATTCTCAAAATGACTATGATGAAATTTGGGGTGCTGACGCCAAAATGGAAATTTTTTGGGAAAAAAAAGAACGCGCAAGTTTGTATTATGCAAAAGAAATTCAAAAATCTATTGATGTATATAATGCGATTGGATTAGTTATTATGTCAAAAGAGAATACATATGTAATGAGTCATGATTTTACTTTTTGGTATGGACGGCGCTCAAAAATGATTAGAAAAAGATATTATAATGAAAAAAGCATTCATGGTATATTGTATTGTGATAATTCTGAACGGTTGATTAATATTCATACTACTATTGTTGATAAATTATATGAAAACTTTAAACCATTCATTCTTAAATGTTATAATAACATTTTATGCCATTAATTATTCAAATTTATTTTTCTTTTTTGAGCTAAAATAAAAAAGTTGTCTTTCTTATTTGGTCCTCCAAATTTCCTAAACTCTCTGATTTTAAATCTTTTTATAATCTTTTTAGCTTCATTTTTAGAGAAAAAATGATAAAATCTATAATAAGTTTTGTTATCTTTTGATATTTTCCAAGAAACAAGTTTATCACCGAAGTAATTTAATCCTTTTTCCTTTTGCTTAATTCTATATTTATACGAAAAAACCCGTTTAATTAAATCTCCAATGAAATAAAATCTATATTTTTTTTGGAATTTTCTCCATAATGTAATACAACAATAACCACCTGGCTTTAAAATATTATAAATTTGAGAGAAAATTTTATTTCGTTCTAAATTAGTGTGAACATGGTGGATGGTTGCTATTGAAAAAACATTATGAAATGATTTTGGTCTTATTGGTAAATAACAAATATCACTTAAAATTAATTGAGGGGTGCTCTTTAATATATTAAAGGGTGACTCTAAATTTTTTAACTGCGAAATCGCTATCTTTAAAAATTCATTAGAATTATCAATTCCGATCAATTTTTCTGAAAAGGTGGAAAGAATTTTGAAATGTCTTCCATTAGCGCACCCCAAATCAATAGAAGTTCCAAAAAATTTATAGTGTTTGTTTTTTAGATATAAAATAAAATTCTCAAGATCTTTCCACGGCTTTTTTCTCTTCAAATGATAATCTTTTGCAATTAAATTATATGCAGAATTTTTTAGAGCCATTTATTAAAATTATTAAACATTTTTCATATTTTATGATTAAGAAAATAAATAAAGTCTATAAAATTTTAATTCATTAGCAGATATTAGATTTTATTTCATTATTTTTTGGAGCAAAATGGAAAATATAAGTAA
>JBHLPZ010000281.1:0-3518 GCA_048885325.1 Candidatus Odinarchaeota archaeon | reverse complement strand
ATCTGCTCCAGTAGATGTTAATATCTCCCTTTTTTCTATTTCTGAAATAACAGCAGAGATTAATATTATTGGAATTGTACTATATTGTGGTATGGATTTTAACATTTGGCATAATTTGTCTCCATCAATATTACTAGTTTTTAAATCTATATCTAATAAAATGGCTCGGGGAGTAGAAACTTTTAAAATCTCTAGCCCCTCTTCAGACGTCTCAATAGATTTAATATCTACTCCCTTTCTCTTGAAATATAGGCCAACTGTTTTTCGCTCTAATTCATTATCTTCAATATAGAGAATATCGAATTTTTTGATATGTCTTATTAGTTTTGGTTCCTCAAAACGCCGTTTTATTGAATTTTCTAATTCGAACAGGGCGTTTTTTACATTTTCAATATTTTCGGTCAGCTTATTTGGATCATTTAAAAAATTATTTAACATCAGTATTGACATTTTAAGAGGTGATAACTTCTGCTTTAACTCTTCATAATAAGACTGGTTCAATTCATAAACATTTATAGCTTTTCTGATAAAATCATCAATATTTTTGTCGTTATATCCCTTTCTTTCAGGATATTTCTGTAATACTTGTTTTACATAATCAATATAGTAATTAACGCTCTCTCTTATTACTTTTGCTTGTTTTTTAATGTTATATTGTTCCATGAACTCCTTTAATTTAGTATCAAGTTCTGAATCTACATAAGTATACCATTTTACATCTTTTTTTGATTTTTTTGTTTCTTTTGGAATCTTATTGTTCATAATTGAACACCATTTAAGATTTTTGATTTTATAATTAATTGAATTATGGTTTTATTAAATAAACAATTTATTTTTAATTCTTAAATTATTTTGCTTCGGGTATTAAAATAACAAAATTACTTCCTTGAGTATAATCTTCTTTAACTCTATCCACAACCCAAATTTTACCCTCGCAAAGATCTAATAGTTTTGCGACCAGAGAAAGTCCAAGCCCCATACCTTTAGATTCTGTTCTTTTCTTGTAATTCTCCATGAATATGAGCCTTTTTCTTTTATCATCTATACCAATACCGTTATCTTTAAGTTCTAATTTAATATATGATTTCTTATTTTCGATCAATCTTGAAATGTTAATTTCAACCTTTATAGGGTCATTTTTATTGTATACTACAGAGTTAATAAGAATATTTTCAAACACATCAAGTAATAAATCATTACTAAGTACGTAAACCTCATCGAAATCAGACACAATATTGAAATTAATTTTTCGTTTCTGGAAATTTACCTTAACAAATTGAATAGCATTTCTCAATTTATTAAAAACCTCTGTAGGTACTAAAGGCATTTCAGATTCTTCAATTTCTGATAAATTTCTAATATTATTTATTAGCTTTTTCCCTCGAGTAATTTGTTGTTCGATTATATCAAAATAATCAATTATATCGTTATTTTTCACTCCCTCTTTCAATAAAGCATCACATAATTCTATAGAATTTCCAATAGTGTGAAACATATTAGATATATCATGAGTAAACAGTCCTTTATAACAATTTGCTCTACTATATGCTTTCCGATATTTTTTTTCTGAATTTTCCAGCTTAATCGTTCTCTCTTTTACTCTAGTTTCTAAATCTTTCCTTAAATCCTCTAATTCAATTTCAGCTAACTTTTTCTCTGTAATATCCTTAATAAATGTTTGAATAAGTCTTTTTTTGCCTATATTGACAAAGGAAGATTCTAAAGTTATCCAAAATGTTTTACCATCACCCCTAAAAATTTCGAATTCGATAGGTTTGATATAGCCTTTTTTTAATAATATCTTAAATCTATCTTTCAAAAGTTTTTCTAAATTATCAAATCTGGGATCTCCTTCACGTGCAAACATTTTAAGTACATCTCTGAAAGATTTTCCTATTAAATCGGTGTATTTAAATATTGACATGAATTTATCCATAGGTTCATTGCAATCAATAATTTTTCCTTTTAAGTCTACAAGCCAAATTGCATAGGGTGTACTATTAAATAAATTCCGATACATTTCTTCAGACTCTTTTAATTTCTTTTCTGCCTTTTTGCGCTTAGTAATATCACGATTGATGCCACGATAGCCTAAAAATTGACGATTTTCATCAAAAATTGGCACTCCACTCGTTTCAAGAATCTTTAAACTTCCATCCTTATGGAGATTCGTATTATCAAATATTTTAAAAGATTTATCGGAATCAAGTATGGTTTTAAAAACTTTTTGCACACGTTCTGCTTCCTCTAAAGGCATTAAGTCATAAGGTCTCTTGCCAATAACTTCTTCTGGCGCATACCCTAATATATCTCTAACTTTAGGACTTACATAAGTAAAAGTGGAATTCACATCCACTTCCCATATCCAATCACTAGTAGTTTCAACCAGAGAGCGAAATCTTTCTTCACTCTCACGTAACTTCTGCTCAGCTTTTTTATATGCAGTAATGTCTTCATGCATCATAACGTAATTCTTTATTTTACCCTCTCTATCGAATATTGGAAATGCTACAGCTTTATGGCATATTGGTGAGCTCGGGTAATCTTCTACGTTAAGACCAGCTTCTATTACGGAGTCACGAACATCATACCAATGTTCTCCCATCTTAATAACCTTGCCTTCCTTTAATTTTAAAATTTTATCCAGTAATCCTCTCTTTTTTAGATGAGGATCCTTAAAGATAGAGTATTCAGGTGGAGCTACAGATTTAAACATATCTATGAAAGCTTTATTAGCACTAACGTGACGACCCTCAGCATCCTTTATTTCAATAGCATAAGGATTTAGTTCGATTATATTTTTTAATGTGTTTCTCTCTTCAGCTAATTCAAATTCAATTTTCTTCTGTTTATCTATATTCTGAAAATTAATGAGCATTTGATCATTAGCTAAAATAAAAATAAATACATTATAATAACCAATTTGATCATTTATCTTGATACAAAATTCAAATAGTTGAGGTTTTTTTTCTAAAATTTTTTGTTTTAATTCTTTGTAACCCTCCTGTTGAATTTGAGATCCGACTAACTTGAAAAAATCTTCTCCTTGAAGACTTTGCTTACCGAAAAATAATTTAAGAAGCTTATCTTTAATCCTATAATCCAAAACTATATTCCCTTTTGAGGTTAAAAAATAAGCATCGAATATTGAATCAATACTATTTATACATTCTTCTTCAAAATTCTCTAATTTGACATTTAAAGAAGCCAAAAATACATCTCCCTCCCATTAAAATAACCTTCTCCTTAATTGGAAAAATAAATATAAGTAATATAGTAAATTGTTAATGTTCTTTATATATATTTGCATTTTTTCTATAAATATGAACACACTCTTAAAATAAAAGAAAATTTGTTAAATCTGTTTAATAGAGCTGTTAAAAACTAATCAGTATTTCTTATGAATCGAATAGATTTAAAAAAATAGCTCTTCTAATTTTGCTAGTAATTCGTACATTTTTACCACCAAAATATATGTTCTACCACTATTTTTCCTAGATTTACTGGTTATATTCAAC
>JBHLPZ010000280.1:0-3521 GCA_048885325.1 Candidatus Odinarchaeota archaeon | reverse complement strand
ATTTTTTTCAGATTTGTAGAAATAATTTTATAACCGCATGGAAATATTTAAGATTTTTACTGTGTTTTCCATTATAAGTTTATCCTAATTTAAAATAAATATGGACGACTTTATTCACTTAATTTCAGATGAGTTTCCAGAAATGTATTTCATTAAGGGAGCACGAAATGGTAAATATCCTTATTCACACTCTCTACTTATTGAAGATTTTATTATTGATACAGGAATCTCATCTAGATTATTAAGAAAATTAAAAAGAAAGTTTCAGATAAATAATGTATTATTATCTCATTGGCATGAAGATCATACTTCTGGTAATAGATTACTTCCCAATGTAAAGTTTTTAATTCATTTTAATGATAAGTATTTGATTGAAAACGTTGATAAATTCAATGTATATTATGGTATTTTGAATACTCCTGCTGCTGAGACGTTTACTTGGTTAGAAAAAAGTCTTAAATTAAAGAATACTAAAATTGAAAAAACTCTGGAAGATAATCAATTAATTAAGATAGCAGATCATTTAAATTTAAAAGTTATTCACACTCCAGGACATACGGCAGGACATTGCTCCTTTTATGAGTTGAATTCTAAATTAGCTTTTTTAGCGGATATAGATTTAACGAATTTTGTATTTTATGCTGGAATTGATTCGGATTTGCTTGATTTCGAAAAATCTATCGAAAAACTTGAAAAATTAAATATAGATATTGTTGTTACAGGACATAGAGGAATTATTAAGGGCAAACAGAAGATAAAAGAAGAATTAAAAAAGTACAAGTCAATAATCTTTAAACGTGATGATCGGCTTTTATCTCAGTTTTCAGAGATTAAACCAATAAGGGTAGATGATTTCAAGGGTAAAAATCAGATCTATAAGTATTATAGTGAGTTTAAGGAGTATGAGATTGTAGCCGAATTAATAATGATTCAAAAGCATTTTGATAAATTTTTAATGCAAAAACTTATTACCCCGAAAGAGAATGGATTTGTTCTCAGTTAAAACATTAGATTAATAAAAAATAAAAGATTAATTTAATCTTTTTCTTGGGCTAGTCTTTCAACTTTACTCGGGACTCCTTCGTCAAATGAAACTGATTCAGGGAGTTTACTCATAATTTCTTTAATGTTCACACCAGACTTTTTAAGACTATATCTCCTGATTAGATAAATTATTGCCCCTACACCAGCAAAAGGAAAAACTATTAAAGAAATTAATATTCCTGCCTCATCTAGGAACAATAAGAGGAGGAATATGAATGAAGACACGCCGGCAATTATTCCCATAACTTTCAAAGTTTTTGGAGAAGGTTTGAACCCTGCATTTTCATACCACTCTGGAAATCTTTTAGGTAATACAAAAACACCGATACTAATTGGTACCTGCAATAGAAGAACAACTACACCAACAACAGCACTTAAAAGTACAGCAGCATTTGATATTCCTACGAGTGGAGTAAGTATTGGTATAAAAGTGAACATAAAAATAATCCCAACAATAAATAATAACGTTAAAGCCGGAATTGGTGTTCGCTGTTTTTTATGTACTTTACTTAGTATTTTTGGGAAAAGTTTTTCTCTACTAATCATTAAAATGTCTCTTGAAAAAGCCATATAAGATGGATGCATTGTTGAAGCTATTGCAACAGCTATTAGAATAATCATAAATATCAAAACACCCGGAGAAACTAAACCTCCTCCCATTATAAGCTCTATTACTGTTCCTACGGGAGAATTCCATTGCTGGACTCCTGCTATCATAAGTGCTTGTAAAGTGTATAAGCCTGTAAGAACAATTATACTTATTAATAATGCACGTGGAATATTTTTCCTCGGATTCTTAACTTCTCCCGCTACATCTAATATTAATGAAAATCCTGTATATGAAAAATAAAAAACTAATGCTGCAAATAAAACAGGTGGAACCCCTAAAGGAAACATATCTGTAAAGTTTGATGGATTAAACGCAGGAATTGCTGCTACAATAAATATAATCATCACTAAAATATCTCCAACCAAAGTTATTACGAGTTCAATTGCTCCTGAAACCTCAATTTTTATCCAATTTAAGAAGTAGAAGACGGTCAATACTATAACACCAATGACAATTGAAAACCATAATTCCGCTTCAGGCGCGATACCAATTGCTTGTCCAATAAATATTCCAAAGGTGGTTGCTAAGTAAGCTAAGGTTGAACCAACTGCCAATATTATGAGCCAGACAGTCATAAAACCCCCAAATCCTCCCAGTAACCTACTATTTACAACATATGTACCTCCTGCTACTGGAAATGCTGATCCAATAAAAGCAATAACATACGCAACAAAAATAGCTGGAATTACTGCAATGATATACGAAAGAAATATGCCAGGTCCTGTTTTTGAAAGGTAATCAGCAGGTGATATCCAGATTGAAGCACCAATAACCATACCTATAATAATAAAAATAGCCACTGGTAAATTGAGTCCACGCTTTAATTCTTTATCTTCAGCCATGATAATGAGTCTTTTTTATTTGATTAATTTCAATTATAAATTTTATTTAATTTCTATTTTTGATTGAAAACTATATAAATATTTTATGTTGTATGTTAAACAAATTTTAAACAAATTTTAAAAATATCAAGTAAAAGAAAAACCTTTTAAATGATCCTACTCGAGGAATGCTGGAATATTTTCGTATTTTTTAGAAAAGAAGATTCAATATCTTGCATCTAATTTTTCTAATAAATTCTTTCTTCTCTTTATTTTCTTTTTCAATTCTTTAAGGGCATCATCGACAGCATAATCATAAGCAGGAATTTTCTTTTGTGCTGCTTCTTGAATAACTTCAAAAGTTTTCTCTGTAATTTTATTTTTAATAAAATTAAAAATTTCATCAGCATTTTTGGCTACTTTATTAACTAATATTGCTAAAACTTCACCTGCATTTGCTACAAAGTCAGGGAATGCGATAATTCCTTTTTCTTTTAATTCATTCGTTATTCCTTTTTCATATGGTATATTAGCTGCGGGTACTATCGCAATTGCTTCAAGATGATTAAGATTTTTTTTATTGATAACATCTGGCCGAGCTCCTGGAATAATAAAATCTAATTTATATTCTGATGACAAGTTGAACAATTTGTCTTTTGAGATTCTAACTAAATTTTTGCTTACATAGTGATTAACCAAGTCATCTCCATATAGTTTTTTTAAATTTAATAATTGTTCAATGTTTAGACCATCCTCATCAAAAATAGCTCCTTTTATCGTTGAGATTCCTAATAATTTAAAATTCAATTCTTTTAAATTTAGTGCAATTGCAGTTCCTACTTTACCGAAGCCTTCTAATATAACTTTGGGTTTTTTGCTTGTATCACATTTTATTTTTGTAAGTTTTTCTAGATTATTATAGATCGTTTCTAAGCAATTTATGACACCATAACCAGTAAACAGTTCCTCTACTGGAATTCCATCCTTATCTAGACCTATTTTATTAGGGGCTAGGTTTGGAATCCCCATAACACTAAACATTTTAT
>JBHLPZ010000279.1:0-3558 GCA_048885325.1 Candidatus Odinarchaeota archaeon | reverse complement strand
TGATAATGAGAATGTTTTAGGACGACAAGAGTTAAAGGGAATCATTGATTCGTTTTATGATAAAGAGAAGTAAACCTTTCAGTATAAAAACCATATGATAGAAAAATTATTTTCACCGACTTATATAAGTCACTTGTTTCTGTGAAAAGTATTGGCTAACTTATTCTGATTTTCTTCATTTAATAACAATTTTTAAAAATATTCAATGAAATCTATTCAAATATTCAAAAAGATTCATAAGAACCATTTAAAATAAAAAATATTAAAAAACTTGATATCAAGTATTACCTTAAAAAGAATTACTAATACTAAAAAAATGAGAATAATGAATTACTTTATTTTTCTAGTAACAGTACCGAATATTGAAGAAGGTCAAAAAATAGCTAAGATTTTAGTAGAATCTAAACTCGCTGCATGTGTAAATATTATTCAAAATATTGCATCCATCTATAGATGGAAAGATAAAATAGAGGAAGATAATGAACATCTATTAATAATAAAAACCACAGAAGAAAATAGTACAAAAATTATACTAAAAATAAAAGAAATTCATTCCTACACAGAACCAGAGTGCATAGGTTTTAAAATTGAAAAAGGTTCTGAAACTTACTTAAATTGGATTAAAGAAGTGGTTGAATAGAAAATAATTTAATACAAGAAAATTATGGTAAATGACATTTTTCATATCGACTGGATCTTTGTTGATACAATCATAATAATTTTGTTAATATTGCTCCTAGTTGGTGTAAAGATTTTTAAATCGACCCACCGATGGCGATCATCTTTTTCTAATATAACTTTAGACTCATTCTATGCTTCAGATGTTCAAAAACTTGTTAGAAATAAAGTTGTTCTTATTAAGAAAATAGCCTTAATCAGAGATTCTTCTTTAAAAGAAAAATGTGATAGAAATCCATTAATTTTAATATTACGAACACATTATAGAAGAAAATTTATAAGAATATTAACTGAGGGTTTAGGGAGTAATGGATTTAACATTATTTTAACAAAAATTAAAATCAAGAATTATCAAAATTCTACTAAATTTGAAAATGTTGTAATTCGTGATCTAAAATCCATTATTTCTACATTTATTAACTGGTATAATGAAAAAGGAATCATTTTAAACCAAAAATACATAGTATTAAGCCAGTCAGGATTATCTTTTTCCTATAAAGCGATTTTAGATGATAATAAAAATGAAGGATTGATTCTAATTAATCCAAAAATAAATCTAAAAAATTTAAAACATTTTATTAAAGCCAATGAGAATAAATTAACAGAAGATCACTTTTATACAATTTTTAGCAAAAATTCAATCTCTCTTCTACCCAATAAAAACTTAAAATTTCTACAAGCTAATATTTCCTCTCAAAAATTAACAGGTGTAAAAATACTAACTCTTGAAAAGGCAAGAAAATCGTTTAAGTATTATGAAACTATTGTTTTGGGAATGATTATTGATATTATTAAAAATAAATTATTAAAACTTATAGAGTAATTTTTTTTTATGAAAAGAGAAAAAATTTTAAGAGAGCATTATGAATCAATAATATACTCTGAAAGCGACTGGGCTCTCTTAAAAGATAAAAGAATGATTGCATTAAAATTATTAGAAATCTTCACAAAAGAAGGTTTCACTCCATATGTTTACGGAAGTCTTGCACGCGGTGATGTTCATGAAAATAGTGATATTGATGTTATTTTTTTGCAGCAAATTCCTCCATTTCAGATTGAATTTATTTTAAATAAAAATGGATATAAAAACTATTTTAGAGAAATTATTATGGCAACTCCCCTAGATTCAATAAAACTTTATATACATTTAAGTGAAATAGAAAGTATAACTCTACCATTATCAAGATTAGATAAAAAAGTCTTAGAGTTTTATGATTTTGGTGGAAAAATTAACTTGATTCAACTAAAATCTGATTTAAGAGTAGCTGGTATTGATAAAAGATTGGTTCTGATCAAACCAACATCTAAAGGGCACGAAGAGGTCTCAATTATTGGTAATGAAGTGAGAGCATCAAAAGAAGTAGGAATTAATATTGACACATTAAACGAACGCAAAAAAGTGTTTCTAAGAAGAGAAAAACATGGCAGAACCGGAGTGTTTTTGAAAAAACAGCTTCAAATTAATGAAACTACAGAAGAAGCTTTGAAAAATTTAGCTAAAAAGAAATCTATTATAAGAAAAAAATTATTTAAAATATGAAAAAAATATTTTTAAACAAATCAGAAGAAGAAACTTATTTTATAAAAGGTAGGGGCATACCTAAGGGGTGTAAATATTGCTTAAAAGGAAGTAAAGTCGTATTATTTCTAAATGGTATTTGTCAAAAACCCGATTTATGTTTCTGGTATTGTCCCATCTCGGAAGAACGGAGAGGAAAAGACGTAACATATGCTGATGAAATAAAGATTAATACGAAAGAAGACTTACTACAAGAAATAAATACGATTAACGCCCAAGGAATGAGTATTACTGGCGGAGAGCCACTTTCAGATTTAAATTTTGAAAAAACCATTGATTATATCAAATATACTAAATTAAAAAAAGGAAAAAAATTCCATATTCATCTGTACACAAATGGAATTGATTTTAATGAAGATAAAGCTGAGAAATTATCATTAGCTGGTTTGGATGAGATACGATTTCATCCTTCTAAAGAAGATTGGTCTAATATAGAGAAAGCTCTAAATAAAACAATGAAAGTAGGAGTAGAAGTTCCTGTCATTCCAGAGAAAGAAAAGCTAAAAGAACTTGAACAACTGATTCTTTACTTAGACACAATTGGAACAGATTTTATTAACTTAAATGAATTTGAATATTGCTTTCCTAACAGTCAATCACTAAAGGAACGAGGTTTTAAATTGAAGGAAGGATCAATCGCTTCTGTAGTAGGTAGTCAGGAAACGGGGCTTGCTCTAATTAAAAACTTAGGGCATCAAGTTTCTCTAAAGATGCACTATTGCACTATAAGGGCGAAAGACTATTATCAATTAAAGAACAGATACATTCGAAGAGCTAAAAGAATCAAATTACCTTATGAAGTGATTAATGAAGAAGGACTGATAATTTATGGACAAATAGAGGGTAATCTAAATAAATTAGATGAATTTTATAAATTTTTATTATGCAAACTAAAAATACAAGATAAATTGATCTCTTATAACGGAAACAATATTAAAATTCCTTATTATGTCTCAATTGAAGAGAATATTTTAAGATTAATAGAAAATTACAGATTAAAAGGCTATATTATTGAGATGACACCTTTTAGACTTTCAAAATATCAACAAATAACCGAAAAAACCCCTATTAAATTATTCAAAAAAGAATATGGTTTAAATGGAAATTAAAGATGTAGATTCAAGAGATTTTAAAAAAATAGTTAATCTTGAACAAAAAATTTTTAAAGAGAATGCATTTTCAAAAGATTTAATTGAAAGATTAATACAAGAAAATTTTTTCTTCTTAAAATTAGAAATCAACAAATTTAAAAAACAAATAATTGGTTTTATAATAGTTTTAAAAGATCAGAAGGATCGTGT
>JBHLPZ010000278.1:0-3571 GCA_048885325.1 Candidatus Odinarchaeota archaeon | reverse complement strand
TCCAAAAGATAATGGCAGTTTAGTTTTTTCTACCTATAACTTTTATCCTGAAGAGGGAGAACTACAAGTTATGAAATTTATAGAAGTTTTAGAACCTTTATAGAACACTAAATGGTTTTCACCCAGTTATAAGAATAATGATGTGGAATTGAAGGGTACAGGAAGATTATTTCCATCAATTCAAAAGATCTAAGGATTTTTGTAGGTAAATTCAAAAAAAAGAAAAAGTAGTATAAATTATTGATTTTACAATTCGAGAGGTTATTTAAATGGTTAGCGATAAGAAAAAATTCTGGACTATAAGTGAAATTGATGCAACTGGTGTGAGAGGTCCTCACGAAGTTGAATTAAGAAACATTAGTAAAGCTAAACACCATCATTTCATAAATATTGACCAAAAAAAACTCTTAAAGATTGTGAAAGAAGATTTAGGAGCAAAAATTGAAAATATTGGGTTAAATGAAGATTGGACTATAACAATTGAAATGTTTCCTCAAGTATTTATTCATTTACTTTATAGTTATTTTGGTGATGAATTTGGTGATGATATCAAAGCAGAATTTAAATTTTTATTTTCTGGTGAACATGCAAATATGGTTCCGGGTGAAGATAGTGCCACATTTATAGATATTATAATAGATTTCTTAGAAAGAAAGATTAAAGAAGAAGATCCTTTTGAGAAAAATTATGAAAGAAAATCTGAGTTAATAGAGAAAGTTCTAATTCAGAGAGCTAAACCTTTTTCTTTATTAGTTGAAAAAGATCTCGAAAAACTCGCGGAATTTATTGGAGCCAAAGTATGGAAAGCTAAAGATGGGTGGGGTATTAAAAGAGAAATCTTTCCAAAAATCTTTACAGAAATTACATGGGATGATCAGAATGGGTTAGACATTTCGTTCTTTGGAGATAATTTATCGAAGAATATAAGCAGTTATCATATAGAATTAATTGGGATTTTTACTATAAATCACATTTTAAGATATATAACAATTCAAAATGAAGAGAAAGATTTACCAGACATTTGCTTTATGATGTTTTCTAGATATTATACAAAAATTAAAAATTGGACTCACAGGACTCGATAAGCTCTTTTTTTAATAAAATCTTTTCCCTTCTTAAAAAAATTAATAAAAAGAATAAAATTTTATTCAACTGTCCAAATTACTGTTCTTCCTTTCTTTTTGAGCCTTTTGACTTTATTAGCACTTTCTAAATCAGACATAACTTTCCAAATTTGAGAGTTACTCAATTTAAAATACCTTCTTAATTCTGGAGTCGCCATTTCAGTACCATTTAAAAGATTTAATATTAACCTCTTAATCTCATCAACAGTATCTTCGTTTGAACTAACTGAATCTTCCTCAGAGTCATCATCATCATTAACTTCCATTTCATCAATTATCCTCAAAGCAATTTTATTTAATTCTTTTAGGTTGTTTTCAATTCCTTGGGGTTTCATAAACAAACAACATAATTCAAGGTCTCTTGGAAAAGCTACTATATAAAAGTTATCGTATAATATTGCTCTTGGTTTTTTTCCCGCATTTCCACCTCGAAATGCTAGATAAAAATTCATTGCAAAATCGTCTAATTTCAATAAGTTAGTATTTTTGCTATATCCTCGTTTCCATTTAAGAAATGGACCATCAATCATATCAAATCCAATAAGAGCAGCCCCAAAAAGTTCTTTTTCATCAAAATGCAATTTATTTCATCCTCCTTTTAGCAATTTTTTCTAATTCTTTTTTTATAATATTCATTAGTTTATTACGTTCAGCAGGATTTATTGCTATTAGGCCATATGTTTTTACATGAAGTATATCTTCAACTCTTTTAGGTTCCATTCTTCCATCATTTTTCGTTAAATCCTGTTTATTGGCAATCGCTATTATAGGGCAGTCATTCTCGACAAAATGGGTTGCATAATTAATTAATTCACGAGATTTTAGAACATTTTTCGGTGATGAGTCTGTTACTATGAAAAGGAGATCTGAACCTATTAAATGATCCCTGCTGCAAGATTGTAGATAACCTTGCTGTCCTGCGAAATCCCATAATTTAATGGTAAAACTATCAAATTTTACAGTCTTTAAGTCAAAACCATGTGTGGGTAGATAAATTCTATCAATTGTATTTTTAGAAAGCAGTTTTAAAATTGTAGTTTTACCAACAGCTGGAGATCCGATTATGCTAACCTTGTAGAGATTATGTAATTCAGAACTCAACATCTTGCTCTACTAATCAAAAAAAAGAATTTGTTTAAAGTTAAAAGAGCTCATAGTTTATATGAATCTGGATAATATCTACATATCATGGAAGAATTTAAAGAAAATTAAAGAATATGTTAAGCTTTCTTAAAAGGATATATTTCCAAAAGTTATATTATAATAGAATAATAAAATCAATATTGAGAAAAAAGTAGGTAAAATAAGACTATAAGTTAACAACTTCTGAGAAACCCTAATACATTCTTGAAGTGTATTCATGATTGCATCAAAATATTTTGGATCTCCCCAAATTTTAATATTTTCTATTTCAGAGGAGTAGTAACAAAATTCAACCTCAGTTAAATTCTTCTCTGCTTTTGCTATTAATTCTTCGAGTTTTTTTAAGATATATTCTAATTTAATTTTCTCTCCTATTGGAGAATAACCCCTACTAGTGAATTGCCTCGCAACAGTATGACTGTCACTGGTGGTGACCTCACCTAATTCTATACCTCTATTTTGAAGCATATTTAAAATAAAGGATCGGATATCCACATACGCATTATTGGCGTCAAAATGGACTAATACTGTTTTTTGATCTGTATTCAAGTTTTTAAAAAGATGAACAACTATACCACCAGATCCAATCCCGTCACGTTCAGAATACTCGCTTAAAGCATCCTTGGCTACTCCATATTTTATTTCGCTTGATTTTAAATTTACTTTTTTTTTACTCGAGATTATAAAATTCTCACTCACCTTTATTAAATCTTTTCCTTCAATAGAATCCTTTTTAATCAAAATCTCATCTCCAAGTATTGAATTATGAGAGTCAATTATGATTATATCCTGATATCCATTAGATTGAGCAATTTCGTTTATATTTTCACCAATCTTTGCCTCAATATCATCTGAGGGTAAAGGATGCCTTGTTAGAAAAATAATTGGAATATCGCCGATTTCCGTTCCAATCAGTTTAGCAGAATTATGCATTTTTCTTGATAAATTATTAATCTTTTTAATCCATTTGATATTTTCACTTGTTTCAATGTACTTAACATCATTCGTAATCCTAGTTAAGACTTTTTCTAGTTCTTTATGGCTGGTTAAATTGTGTGAATGATCGTTAGTAGTATGATAAACAGTTGTGCCAGAGATATTATCAAACAAACTATAAATACGAGATGGTAAATCTGAAGAACCACAAGTTTTAAAAGGACCAAAGTGAATATCTGGAATTATAAATAAACCTTTTAACTTTTTTGAATTTACATTTTTAATCGCCAAATATTGGATTTTTACCTTTGATTCAATACCAATTATATCAAAATAATTTTCAATTAAATCATCATTATCCTTAGTCA
>JBHLPZ010000277.1:0-3593 GCA_048885325.1 Candidatus Odinarchaeota archaeon | reverse complement strand
TTACGACATTTTTGAGTACAAAAATTTAGAATAGTTCCATCTTTTCTCACAAACATATGTCCTCTTCCGATAGGGATATCCCATCCACAAAATGAGCATTTTTTTACTTTAACCATCCATCTTCATCTCAAAACTAGTTGAATTACCTATTCCTCTTTTATAGCTTTAAATAGTTCGGCTTCACCATATTTGACCACACTAAGATTAATCAGCGTCATATCAAAAGTTATTTCGTTTCCTCGTACCGTTTTTCTTCTCTTTTGCCCCTTTCTTTTAGGTTTATAGCCCGTTCCACGTTTAGAAACTAAAATCTTTTTCTTAACAGGTCCATGGACATCTTTTCTCATTGGAAATCCACTTGAATCTGAACCACCAGTGATTTTGAATTCATAATTTGGAAATCCGACTAGACCTCCCTTAATAGTATCTCCAATTTTCATGCCTTCAAATCTAAATTTTTTTTCATCAATCTCAATTAATTTAGTTAATCCTTTACCGGGACCTATATTCCCACCAGAAATATTAAGTTTATATATCCTTTTCTCTGAGCTCATGGTTATCAAACTTTTAAAGAGAGAACTACTATGAAAAATCTCCTAAAACTTAAAAATTTTATTGATTTCATAAGCTTTACAATTTCTCTAGCAAATAGACAAAAACAAAAAAATTTATTATGAAGATCATTACCTATAAAAATATAGAATAGTTAGGATTTGGTTAAATGCAAATTTTTGAAGTCCTTGAGGTACGAGAATATCCCTATTTTTTAACAGTGGAAGTTACTGAAGGAGAAACGGTAAGAGACGTAATAAATGATTACAATAGTCATAAAGTTTACTTACTCGTAGATCATGATACTAAGAAAATTCTAACATATAATGGTCCAAATAGTTCTTTAAAGCTACAAATATTTGGTGGAATACTTGCAAGTATGCTCCGTAAACAACTTAAGTTGTTTTATCGAATATATACCTTAAATATATACTCTAGAGATGACCTTGAATTTCAAGAAATTTTAGATAAACCATTGGGAGAGGGAAGGGCTAGATCAATTGAAAAAAATGATTTTCCAGATCCTACAACAATTTCAACTACAGGTGATCTCGTCATTCACAATCCTCGGTTGATAAAAGTAGTTGAAACCATAAAAGAATATCCCTTACCTGAGAATTATAAACGAATTTTTGTGATTATTGGTGGAATATTATATTCAGAAGAAGATATAACAGAATTATTTCTAAAAGAAGAAAAAGTAACAAGAGAATTTGTAAAAATGGGGCGGTTAAACAATGGATTTACATTTTTTAATGATCGTAACTATTCTATTCGAGTTATTGTTAAAGATCGCGCAATACAAGGTATAGAGCTCTTTATTCCAAATTATGAAAAATATGATAGTATAGAATTGAAAGTTCCAGTAATTCCTGAAGAAAAATTTAATAGGCCTGGAAAAATCGATTCTCTAATAGAATCTTTCAAAATTCCAAAGGAACTTCCGGATGAAAAATTAAATCAAGGTCGCAACTTAGATCAAAGTAAAAATAATTAACCAGTTTGATATGATTTTATTAATTAATCCTAAAACTACTAAACCTACAGAATTTCAGAGTGAATACTTTAGGGAACCAAGTTTAGGGATACTATATTTAGCGGCAATATTAGATCAAAATAATTTAGATGTAGATATTTTAGATTTAGAACAATTTTTTGACTTAAAAGAAACTAAATTAGAAGAATTAATAATAGAAAAAATTCAAAATTATGAGATAATAGGGATAACTTCACTGACTAATACTTTTGATTTAGCACTTAAAATTGCTAATATTGTTAAACAATATGATAACCGAAAGTACATTATCTTAGGAGGACCTCATGTTTCATTCCTTTATGAGGAGATATTACAATCCCACAATAACATTGATTTTGTGTGTATTGGTGAATCTGAAAATTCTTTTTTACATTTAGTAGAGATTTTAAGAACAATTATTAATACTAACAGAAAAAATCGAAATTATGATTCTTATTTACAAAAAATTAAAGGATTAGCTTTTATCAATTCTGAAGGTAAACAAATTTTTACAGGGTATCCTGAGCTTATTGATGTTGAAACAATTCCTTTACCTGCGCGTTATAAATTAGAACATATTCAACATTATTATAGAGTAGCTAATGTTATCATAAACCGAGGATGCCCATTTCAATGTTCGTTCTGCTCTAGACAAAACTTATTTAGAAAAGTTAGGATTAGAAGTATAAGTTCAATTCTCTCTGAAATCAGGGATATAATTTCATATCAAAATTATTATTACATTAACTTCTATGATAATATCAATATTGATAAGGAGTTTTTCAAGAAATTTTGTAACATGTTCATTGAAAATAATATTAAAATTCCTTGGGGTTGTGAATTAAGAGTAGATAATATAACTAAAGAAGATGCTCGGTTACTAAAATCTGCTGGATGTGAATTAATTGCTACGGGAATAGAGTCAGCCAGCATTGAAGTTTTGGAGAAAAACTTTAAGTATCAGGATCCAAAAGAAGTAATAGAAGGCATTATTAATTTAAAAAAGTATCAGATTCCAATTCAGGCTTATTTTGTGCTTGGTTTACCCGGGGAAACTGAGGAAACTTTTTATAAAACGATTGATTTCATTAAAAGGTTACCTTTCGATAAGAATGATACAATTAACTATTTTGTAGCAACTCCATATCCCGGTTCCCGATTATGGGAAGAACGAAAAGTATTTAACATAAATATCATTGAAAATGACTTTACTAGATATGATTGTCAACACGTAATATTTGAAACTGAGGATCTTGATCTTAATACGCTCCAAAAATTATTAAAAACTGCCAAAGCAATTGAAAAGTCTAATTTAAATTGATCTATAAGGCATACAATAAGGAAAAGTTCGATGAAACAATGAAAAAGCAGTTCTTTCTTTACCTTCATTGATTAACTTTCTAACATTTTTTAGATTTTCCTTTTGTTGGATTAATACAGTGGTTTTAACGCCCCTAACTTCTTGATTTTTGTGATATGGAAATGTCCTATTGAAATTTGAAAATGTTTTAATATCATTTCCTTCTTTTAACAATTTCAGTAGGTTTTCTAAATTATTCTTTTGATTACGAATTAAATCTGGTTTATTGCCTCTTCCTTCTTGTTCTTTAATTAATTTTCCTAAAAATTCCAGAATATCCTTTCCTTTCTTCTCTTTGAAGTTTTCAAAATCTTTATGGCAAAGATCTAAATAATTTCCCTCTCTCGGGTCTTTAGGATCTTTTTCCATCGATATTATATATTCTTTTGTGGTTACATTACTAATTATGGTTCACCCATTTATTTTTCTATTTATTATTATTAAAATCTTACCTTTATATTCAAAACAATTTACATATTTATAATTTACTAAAATCAAGCAATTTCCATTATCTAAAATTAAATGACTAATATTATTTTTCAGATGAATAATTAGATAATTTTAACTTAATGTGGATCCCTCTTACATTATTTAAATTTTTTTTCTTTATTTACAAAATAATTCTCCTATTTATGATTCGGTAAATTATTATTTTTCCTATATTCA
>JBHLPZ010000276.1:0-3626 GCA_048885325.1 Candidatus Odinarchaeota archaeon | reverse complement strand
GAGAGCAAACAAACCTTATTAGTGGTGAACTGCATGTTTATTTGAAAGATATATCTGACCATATTTATAGAATTAGTGATCAGTTGGAAAACTATAGAGATATAGTTTTTGGAATGCTAGATATGTACTTGTCAAGTGTTAGTAATAAAATGAATGATATAATGAAAGTATTAACTATAATCTCCACAATCTTTATTCCATTATCGTTTCTAGCTGGTTTTTATGGAATGAATTTCATCATATATTCGAGTTATCAATATGATCTGCTAATAATACTAATAACTGTAATGATTATTATTGTTATATTAATGCTTTTATTATTTAAAAAGAAAAAGTGGATTTAAAAAAGATTAATAATATAATTGGTGTTCAAGTCTAAACGTCTACCCTGCAAGAATAACTCCAGGATGTCTAATTTTTTCTCTTTCAGCAAATTTCAAGGAAAGTTCCTTTTTTAAATCAGCTAGTTTATTTTCTTTTTTCCTTACATCTTTTTCCTGTTCTAATACATCATTTTTTTGTTTTAATAGTTTCTTCTTTTGGTTTTCTAATTTGTTTTTAGCTTTCAAAATCTTATCTTCTGAAGTAGGTGTTTGAGCAACTTTTAAATATGTAGATTGGATTTTAGCTAATTTTTCTCGTGCTTTTGCAACGTCTAATCTTTCTTTGGCTAATTTCACCTTGTGTTCAGCGATTTGTTTCTCTGCTAATGCAATTTTTTTATTAATTTCAGCAACGTCCTTTTGATTCTTAGCAATCTGCTCATTAAAAATAGCATAATTATTTTCAATTTTTAGTTCTTCATCTGAAAAGTCTAAAATTTTATCGCTTTTAATTTCTGTTTTTTCTTTTGCCAGAAGTTTTCTTTTAACTGCTAGATCCTTTTTTATTTCAGCAAGATCGTATTCAATTTTTAATAAATTTTCTCTAGCTTTTGCCTTTTTAATTTCTGTTAAAGCATTAGATTTTAGTTTTAAGGCTAAATCTTTCTCATGTTGGGCTATTTTTAGATTTTGTTGAGATTCCTTTTCAATTTGTTTTAAATTTTCCATTTTTTCCACCTTCAAAACTATTTAAGTTTAAATTCTAAATGAATTAAATTAGATGTTTTTTCTTCTATTTTAGTAGTAAATTCTAAATCAAAATACTCAGATAAGAGATATTTAAAAAATTTTGTAAAAAAATTTGAATATACTTCATCCATATCATGTAAACCTCGGAAAATGAAAAAGTTATCCATAGTCTGAATATCAAGGGTATTAAACCATTTTAATCCATTTTTTCCAAAAAAATTAATTAAGAATTTTGTATATGACTTCAATGTTTCTTCATTCATCGGTTTTGCTGTTGAGAATTTCATTATATCAGAGAATTTATCAGCAAAATCCTTAGCTATAACATCTATAGACATCTCGTCTAATTTAGCGAGGATTTTAGAAAAAATGGATTTAGAAACCATTATCATTTCGTTAGTTTGATTGAATAATTCTAGATTGAGCCATTGTTCAATGGCGTCTTTCGCAACCAAGCCACGTGTTTTGTTTTCTTGTTTTGCAATTAGTTCTAATTTAGTGATTACTTCTTCTGAAAGTCGAAATCCAAGGAAATTACTTTTTTTTTTAGGAATTTTTTTTGTCATATTAAAATATGTCCAATTTTTCTATTTTTACTCTAACATTCTATATATAAAAATGATATCAAAGTATATAAAGTTATCGATTTGTGGAGATGTTTTCAAATGAAAACATTTAAATACAATGTTATCATTATAAAATAATAATCTAATAAAAAAAATTGGAGGAAAAAAAGTTAATATGAAAGGAGAAAATAAAGAAAAGAAAAAGAGATATGACTATGAATATGATGATTATGATGATGAAAATGATGAAGATGATGAGGAAGAGGATTGGAATTACGAAGATGAAGATGAAGAATTAGATAATTTTTCAGAAATTTATAGTTAGACTAAATATATTCATGATTCGATAGCTACTTATAGAATTTTATGATAAATTGAAATCAAAAAAATGGATAGATGCTACAATAAGAAGAAAAGTAAAAAAGAAATGAATTATTAGAATATTGACATTTTTTTCCAAAAATTTAAATAAAAAAAATATATAAAGGTGTAAATCAATGGAAGAGGTTAAAAATGTTGAGAATTTAGCAAACGAAAATTCACAAATAGCGAAGAGTGAAAAAGAAACAGCGAATGAAATGAAAAATTTAGCAAAACAAGGAGTTAAAAGAGCTAAAGCAAGAGAAGTGCTTGTTAAAAATGAAATTGAATTAGCAAAAATACGAGAACGATTAGCTGAGAAATCTAAGAAATTAGTAGAAAGAAAAGAGAAAATGAAAGATGTTTTGAAATTTTCAGCAGAGGGTTTAAAAACTGAAAAAGACCAAGCTATTTACAACGAAAATGTTGCTGAAATCCAAACAAAGATTGCTGAAGTTCAGAGAAAGATTGCACATGCTGAAACTGATATTGCTGAAGTAAAAATTAAGCTTGCTAATAAAAAGCTTGATGAATCGAAAGAAAGAGGTAATCTAGCAAAAAAACAATTTGCATATGTAAAGCTTGTAAATACTAATGCTCCCGGTGAAAAAGTCACTAAAGCAGAAGAGGCATATCTTAAAATTCAGAAAGATTTAACTAAATTTGAAACTGATGCGATGGAAATAAATAAAGAAATAGTCGAAAAACAGAATAAACTAGCTGAATTAAAGAAAGAACTCTCTGAAAAATTAGCTGTTCGCGAAAAAATCAGACCTGCTGGAATGAGTTAATAAAAGCTTATTATTAATAATAAAAACCAAATTAACTTTTTTTTTATTTTTTAATTAGAAATTAAATATAAAGGATATTAAAAATGATATTAAACCAATTAATAATTTTGATTATAATTTCATTTGGGCTTATTATAGTATCGATAATTGCATTCTTGTGTGCAGTTATATTGGAATTGAAAGAAAAATCAGATGAATATTTGATCTTAATTATATTATTAGGAATTCTAATTACTTTTTTAATGCCAGTAAGTATTGGACTAATCCGAGAAATATTTAGATAAACTTTTTTAACAGGCTTAATCTTATTTATGTCTTTTTTCTATCTTTTCTTTTAATTGTTCAATTTCGTTCTCAATTTTATCTATCTCCTGCTTTAAATTAGTGCTTTCAAGTTCTAGATCATATATTTCTTTTGAAATTCTTTCTTTATCTTCTTCAGTCAATCCTTCATTTTTAAAATTTAGTTCTACCTTTAATTTTTCAATTTTTTCTTTTTTTTCGTGATCATTTTCCCCCAACTTTTTGATTTCTTCTTCCTTTGCTATTATATCTTGTATTATAAGTTCTCCTTCATCCATATCGATTAATTCTTCAATTCTAGTAATATATCTTCTTATTGCTGTTATTTTTAGCTCCTTTTCTTCTTCCTTTTTGAAGAAAAGGGCAATATTACTATCTTCGCCAAGTTTTAAAATAATAACAGACATATCATCAGTTTCAAATATTATTTTTTTGTAATTTTCAAAATTATAACCGCTAATTTCATATAGTTTCTTTATGTGGTTTAAGACTTCTGCTAAATTTTCACCTAATTTTGGGATATTGATCTCTTG
>JBHLPZ010000275.1:0-3639 GCA_048885325.1 Candidatus Odinarchaeota archaeon | reverse complement strand
ATTTTATTGATGAAATTGATATAGTATCTCTTGATATTGATGGACAAAAGTTTAACTTGACTTTAGGGGGAGATCTAGAAAGTATAAGTTTCATGCATAGCTGGATTGAAGTTGAAGTAATGATATTTAAAACGTACAATACTTCATTAGATCCATGGGATCAGAAACAATACAGTATGATGTATTATCCATATACTGACTATAAAGTTGAATTCTATAAACACGTGCCTACCAACGGAGGATATAGTCATTGGGGATGGGATAATGATACATTAACATTTCAGCAGAATACTGCACTTGCTGATGAGGTTGGTTCTATATCAGCAAATGTAATAAAATTTGAAGTTCCTACATTGGGGGAAGGATTTGTGATTTATGACAACTTTACTTTTATAGTTGAAACATGGTATGGCAATTGGATGCAAAATCAAAGTTGGTATTATGATTGTATGCCCGATCAATATGCTGAATACAAATATTCCCCTGGTGGGATACCAGGTTATGGAATTTTTATAATGCTTGGTGCGATTTTTGGTGTAACTTCGATTCTAATAAAGAAACGACTAAAATAAAATAATTTATTACTTCTTTTTTTTTAATTTTAGAACTTGAAGAGCACTTAATTCGATAACTCTTCTTTTATTTGTTCAACTAAATTTTCAGCTCCTATAGAATCAGTTACAAATTCAATTTCGTCAGGGAATTTTATTCCTACTCCTAGTTCTACTGCCCTTTTTATTTGCTCTTGTTCAAAAATTGATCCCCTAGATACTTCTGGAGTTGTACCTAAAATACGTAATATTGCGACTCCAACAGCATCAATAGCAATTTTATCTGTACCTGAAATAAAGACATTAGCATCTTTTCTTGTTCCTTCCATCGGTCCACGATCTATAAAAGCAATAATACCATCCATGATGATTAAATTGGGTTTATATACCGTATTAATTTCGGCGATCATTTTCCTTTGATGTTTAGAAGAGTGCAATTCCGACATATTTTGTTTAGCTACTATTCCTACTGCGTTTTTTAGTGATAGAGTAAAATGGCCACCATACATATGAGTTTTTAGGCAACAAGTTTCAACAATACATTCTGCATCATCATATATTTTAGCAAAAAGGAATCCATCTTTCCAATGACTATCTTCAGGTTTTTTAAGCACATATTCTTTAATAGGTATATCAGTTAAATCAACTATCTTAAAATCTAATTCTTTCGCCAAATTATATAAACCTTTTTTTGTAAATGTTTCAGCTGTATTAGCTGGACCACTTCGTTCAGCAACTGTAATAGATCTAGCGCCCATTTCTCTTAACTTGACTATAATTTGCCTTACTGTTTCCATTGAGCTGGAGGCAGGTGGAGGATCAGCAGTATTGAAATTTGGTTTGAAAATTACATTTTTATTTTTCACGGGATTGATTCCTAATAACTCTAACGACTTATTTACACCATATGTTCTGTTTTTTGTAGAAATAACTGCTACTTTAGTCATATTGTACACCTTTTATTGGTTAATAAATTAATTGTAAAAAATTAAAATTTGCTATTTTAAAATTAAAGCAATATTTGTGAGAGGATTTACCCATAGTTTTATTAAATTAAACAAAAATAATACTTTTCCGAGTATTACATAATGTGTGTATACGGACTTTATGTATAAGACACGCGTTTATTAGTGGTTAAATTAAATAACTGGTATTTTTTTATAAAAGCTAAGATATATCATAATATGATGACACTTTCGTATGAAGAATTCATAAAGAAATACAGCTTAGAAAATGTAAATAACAAGTTGGAACTTAAAGGCCAAGATAAGATTGATTTTTATAATGATTTGGACAAGTTATTAAGGGTGATATGTAGGATTTTTGATAAAATAACAAATATAGCCTCGCTTCGAGGTGGTCAAGTTTTAATGAGTTTAGCAAAGCTGCAAGATGGAGGAAGTGTTACTAATAAAACGGATGTTATGCGCAGTTTGAATATTGATAGGTTAGAAAAATTAAAGCACGCTTTTGATTATTTGAAAAGGGAAAATTATATAAATATTGAGGAAAAAACAGAAAAGTTTCATATAGTTTCATTAAATGAACAAGACAATCCTGATTTAACAATTTTCAGAGAGATCGTCCAGAAATATTGGTTAACTCCTGAAGAAGAGATAACAAAAACGAGGAGGTGGATTGAAGGATGATGAGGAAAGATGAAAAAATATTTCCAGAGGTATATTTTGAAGATGAGGAAAGTATTATTAATTCTTTAAAGGTAATAAAATCAGAATATTTCAAAAAGGCGATAAAAGCTTTCGTTTGTATATTATTTATTTTAACAATTTATATGATTTATTTGATTCTTTGGTTTCAACCAAATATCTTCTTGCCAAGCAATACTACACTAGAGATTACTTCTACAATAAGAAAAATTTCATTTAATTTAACAACAGGTTGGGCATTCTTTAGTATTTCTATTTTCATTATAGCATATCTTATTAAATTAATTCGAATGAAGTTTACTCCATCTCTAATATGTTTTATGAAAAAAGAGATTCATAATATTGGCTTAAAATTTCAAAAACGTTTTGCGAGTAGTTCATTATTCTTGATGCTTAATTCTGGAGCAATTGCTTTACTTATATATATAGATTTTGGAATCATTCAATTTGATGGGAGTTATATAGGAAATCTTGCACAAAGTTTTATTGTCCTATATCTAATTCTGAGTATTATTATTCCAATAGTCTGGATATTTGTTAATGATAAATTCGTCGCGAAATTAAAACAAAACTTCTATGTTCTATTTGATTTCCATTATAAGATTAGAAAAAAGCGGGGATATGATCCAAATTTAGTCGGTATTTATTTAACATCAAATCGTTTATGCTCGAGGTTTAATAAATCTGGAAAAGAGGCTCATTCTAAAATCTCAGAAATCAGGTGGCTTCCTCGTAAAGGAAAAACAAATTTTGAATTAAATCCGTATTTACACTTTCATGAATTTTCAGCTCCAGTTAATTTTCAAAAACAATTTTTAAATATCACATTAGCTTTAAATGAATGGGACGAAAATTATATTCTGAATCATTATTATCGAAATAACGGTTATTCCTATTTAAAAAATATGAAGATGAAATTATTTTCTAACGAAAATTTTATCTTTTCTTGGAGAATTCGCGGGTAAATATTTAAAGAAGAAAAATTGAATTTGTCAGAAATACTTCAAATAAAGTATTTTTGCTGTAATCTGACATATTCATAATAATCTACAAATTCTTTTTCTACAAGTTTAAAGATAATTTTAAATAATTGCCGAAAGAGCTCCTCGGGAAATGCTTTTTGCTCAAAAATCGCTTCACATACTAATTCTTCAGTAACAATTTGAGAGCTAATAGGTTGATCATACAATAGAAACTTCATCATAATTTTTTCTACTTTATCTTTTATCATTTTCTTTATAATGCCTAAACTAATATCCCTTTTTGGATCAATAAAATAGGGAAAATTCATATCATCTAAAATTCTAATATAGTTTAAGATACTTGTAATTTTATCTACACAATATTCTAAAGAAGTCGCTGGAATTCCAAACTTTTTGCAGAACTCTTTCTTGGTTTCATGAGCAGGAAACGCAAAAGGA
>JBHLPZ010000274.1:0-3645 GCA_048885325.1 Candidatus Odinarchaeota archaeon | reverse complement strand
AAGATTGTTAATTATATTAACAATGAAATTGCTATCTCAAAAAAAAAAATTATTGAGAAATTAAACCGTCCAGAAAAGTTAATCAATTACCTTATTGAAAATTTGGTAAATAAAGGTCATATTCAAATGCAAAAAATTGAAAATAGTGAAATTTTCAGTTTAACTGATATTGGGAAGGAGTATTTTAAAAATATTTTAAAAAGCTTTTCTTCGAGCATAATTAATGAAGAAACAACAGAAGAAAAGATCCCTTTATTTATTGGAGCTTTTATTGCTGATAAAGATGGAAAATCCTTATTTAATATAGAAATATTTGAAAATGCTCTTGAAAAGTATATCTTAAGTAATGCGTCAGAAGATACGTATGTTTCTTTAGTAGATTTAGATTTATTTCCAATGTTTGTTAGTGCTTTAGAAAAATTTGCATTAGAGTTAAATCTCCAAGAATTAACAGGTTTCAGTTTAACTGGAAAAAATTTAAAAATGCATATATTTAGCTATGAAGATTATACAGTTACTTTTTTTTTGAATCCAAATATTAATTTGAAACCAATTGAAACTATAATTGAAAACTATTTCAAAAATCTATTCCAAACTTATGATACCGATTTTAAATATAGTATGAAAACGGGGCAAATTGATAATCTTTTCCCAATTATAGAAGATGGGAAAAAATGGCTACAAGAATTAAATACTAAATATGAAGAGATGATAATCAATTTAGATATATATGATATTGAACATGCTAAAATTCTCTATGATAAGATTGATAACTTATTTAACAAAGTAAATATCCAATTTTCAATCACTTTGGAAAAGATTAAGAAATTAAAGGTTAATTTGATGAAAGCAATCTTAGAAAAAGATTTTGATGAACTCAAGAAAAATGCTAAAATGGCTCAAAGTTTAAGTTCAAAATTTGCTTTATAATCAGGATTTCGAAGAAATCCTCTCTTCTAATTCTTTGGAAATAGTAAATGAGAATATAGAGCCAGAACCTAATAGACTAGTAAAATTAATCTCTCCACCATGTAATTCAACTAATCTTTTAGTTAATGATAATCCCAAACCTGTTCCTGAAACTGAACGGACATATGTCGAATCGATTCTCTTAAAATCTTTAAAAATTAAAGGAAAATCCTTGACTGCAATTCCTATACCTGTATCAGTAACTTTAAATAACCATTCTTTATATCTATCTTCTACTTTTAAAACAACATAACCCTCTATAGTAAATTTTATTGCATTAGTCAAAAGGTTTAATAAGATTTCCTTAAATCTTATGGGATCAGCATATATAAAAACTTCTTTTTCTAAACTCTTAACTTTAATATCTAAATCTTTTTTATGATATAACGGCTTTAAACTTGAAATAATCTGATCTACTATAGAATTTACAGATATCTTCATGATATTTAGAGTTATTTGTCCTGATTCGATTTTTGAAATGTCCAATATGTTTTTAATCATATCAAATTGGTGTTGTGCTGAACTCCTAATATCATCCAATATCTCTTTTTGCTCAGTATTAAAAGGACCATATACTCCTTCTACTAATAAATCAGTGAAGCCAATTATAGCATTGAGTGGGGTTCTTAACTCATGCGACATGGTAGACATAAACTCTGTCTTAAATTGGGAAGTCTTCAAAATTTGATCTAAATATAACTTTTGTTGATCAAAAGATTCTCTCAATTCGCGTGTTCTTATTTGTACTTCCTTTTCCAACTCTTCCTTAAATTTTTTCTCTAACAATTCTGCTTTTTTTTTTTCGGAAATATCTTTAAAAATAAGTTGAATTATAGTCAAACTTTCTTGTTTAACAACAGAAGCTTGAATTTCGACCCAACTACTGTTTTGATCTTTGTCTTTAATTTCGATTTCGATTGGATCTGGAAAATCTCCTTTAAAGAACGCTTGAAATATTTTCTTGAAATATGGTTTTATTTCAGAAATAAATATTTTATCCAATTCACTCAATGATTTTCCAATAAAAAAATTTTTATGATTACCAAAAAGTTTTGTCGCTGTGAAATTACAATCTATTATTTTACCATTAAAGTCAATTAGTAGAATTGCATTTGGAGAATTCTCGAAAAGATTCTTATATTTCTCTTCAGTAAATTTACGATTGCTAATATCTCTAGCTATAATAAACCACTTTTTTCTTTCATCTCTATCAATAATGATATGACCTCTCCATTCAAACCATACCCAATATCCATCTTTATGCCTAATTCGTAATTCTGTTTTTATTTCTTCATGCATCTTTTTATTTTGTAATTCATTAACTACTTGTTCAATATCTTCGGGATATATAAAATCTAAACACGAAATTCCTAGGAAATCATCAATTTCATATCCCAATATCGAACTTACAATCTTTTGATTAACATATTCGACCCTAAATTTTAAATCAATTATAAAAACTAAATCATTAATGTTTTCTATAATGAGTTTATATTTATTTTCAGAATTTTTTAACATTTTTTCGATATAATTCCTTTCAAGAGCCATTCCAATTATTTGGGATAAAATTTTTAGTAAAGAGATATTAATCTCATTCCACTTTTCCTTTTTATGAGATTCTCCAAATCCTATAAATCCCGCTAAATCACTATTTACATATAGTGGTAAAACCAAAATTGCTTTTATTTTTTGAATCATCAATAATTCTTTTGTAGATTGCGCCTTATTTGGTAAGGTAGTTATGTCATTTATTTGTATTAATCTACTCTTATTAAGTTGTTCCATCCACCAAGGGAATACGCTTGTTTTTAAAACTAAAGAATCATTATTTTGAGATGAGTTCTCAGAACACCATTTATGTGAATTTCTCATGAGGGTTTTATCCTGATTAAAAAGAAAAAGGAAAGTACATTTTGCTCCACTTAATTTACCTATATCACGAAGAGAAGAATTTACGGCTCCATCGAAACTAATTTTCCCGACAAATCTTGATGAAATTGAAGAGATAATAGCTTCAAAATCTAAATTATTAATTTCAATTTTTTCTTTTTCATATATCATATGTCTTTTATTTATTTCAGCTCTTTCTTATTTTTTTTAATGATTTATTTTATTATAAACAACTCAAGAAGTCATCAACACTCAAAAATTCATTTTTCCCTTTAAATTCTTTAGGAATGGTAAATGTAAAAGTTGTCCCCTTTCCTAACTTACTCTTAAATGATATATCTCCCCCATGTAGATGAATGATTCTTCTTGTTAAAGCTAAGCCTAAACCTGAACCAGGTATTTTTTCTATAAAAGGGGACTTTACTCTTTTGAAATCCTTAAATATTAAATCAAAATCCTCTTCAGTAATCCCCACACCTGTATCTTTTACATTAAATTCCCAATAATCTTTTTTATCAAAAAAGGTAAGGGTTACCTGCCCTTCTATCGTGAATTTGATTGCATTACTTAACAGATTGTATAATATTTGTTTAAACTTAATTCTATCAGCTTTTATTACTTGTTTTGGACTGATACCATTATATTTAATCTTAATATCTTTTTCATTAATTAAGGGTTTAATAGTGGAGAAAATCTGATCAATTAACAATTTTAATTCAATTTTTTCAATTTTTAGATTTACTTGCCCAGCTTCTATTTTTGATATATCTATTTTTTTGAGAAAAC
>JBHLPZ010000273.1:0-3651 GCA_048885325.1 Candidatus Odinarchaeota archaeon | reverse complement strand
TCTTTAGCCTTATTTCCTGAGCACCCAATAATTACTGGAACATCAACAGTTTGTAAAATATCCTCTAAAAATTTTACAGATTGAGAAACAGGAGCATCTCCCATTGCTGGGTCAATTTCGAGTGAATGAAATGTAATACATTCAGCTCCGAATTTATCGACAGCAAATTTTGCCCATTGTGCTGGATGTCCTAATACATCTCCATATTCTTGTTTAATGGGTTTAGGGAGCATCATTTTTGCACCCATATCAAATACATCATAAGTCACAAGAGGAGGATGGGGATTCCGTTTATCAAGTCCAAGGAAATTATAGAAGGGAGGCACTACTTCTCCTCCAATCACTGCCTTATTACCATTTGATCGTATAAATTCAACTGTTTGAATCGTTCCCGGATAAGAAACATCAAGTGAAAATTTAGTTGCTGTCCATTCCGCTTTCCCGATACCAGGAAGAGCTGTTTGAGCGGCTGCTTGAACGACACTTGGAAGCATTTGAAACTCTAAATATTCGGCAAATAACTCCACATCTTTCAATTCAATTTCTTCAGTTTCTTTCAATAACTCAGCAAATTTTTTACTAATCTCTTCAAATGAAATTTTATCTCACTTTTATTCTAAGTATAATATGATAGTTAGGGAATTGATGAATTGAATTTAAAATTATGTGATGGAGATTGATCAAGGATCAACGGATTACATGCTTTTTGTTAATTATCGGACAATAAAAAAGATTTAAATTGCGAAAAAAGAAAAAGGATTTAAATTTAATAACAACGGTTTTCGTCATACTTAATTTTTATATTTTTTATCTCAATGAAAAAAGTACAGAGAAAAAAATCATTCTCCTTTAATTTTCTTCTTATATACGAAAATTGATAATCCAGAAATAAAAGGAATCAAAATAATCAATAAAAACAAATCATACCCTGAAATTATTGGGAGATAATACTTGGTTAGCTCTTTATCGCTATAAATGAAAAATGTATCTGGACCAAAATCGAGCAATATAATCTGGAAATAGTAAATTTTTGATTCAGAAGCGTTATAAAATAGATATGGGTTATCATCTAAACTATAATTAATAGCAATGTTAAAGATTTCGTTGTTAAGGGTTTTATCGAAATTTACATATGACTCTAAAGGTTGTTCATCGAAAAGGAAAAGAGTAAAATTACCAACATCCAAGTGAGTTACACTTATTTCAATAGTTTCTCCTACATCCAGAGCTGTTAGATAATAAACTGAAATACCTTCATTAATATTATCAGAGTATTCATATCCTTGTACTGAAGGCACCCAAATAAACAATAAAAGAGCTAATAATGGCAAAATAAGAATTTTCTTTTTCATAATGGTAATCTTAAAGATTTTTCAAATTGAATATAATATAGTAATATGAAGCTTTATTTAGATTTTTCAGAAACTATTTTAATGATAACCAAAAAGAGAAATTTTTTTCAGTGAAGCTTTAATTTTATTATTATTTGAAATAAGACATATAAAATTTGAAATCGTCCATTATAATTGAATAGAAATGATTCTTGAAAATTTAAATTTTGAAAAACATCATGGCCTCGGAAATGATTATATTATAATAAGTGACCTCAAATGGAAAATACCTGACGAAAAGAAAGCAGATTTAGCTAAAGTATTATGCCAACCTCACTTTTCCGTTGGAGCTGATGGTTTATTATTTGTATGTGATTCAGAAAAGGCAGATATAAGAATGAGAATGTATAATCCGGATGGTTCAGAAGCAGAAATGTGTGGTAATGGAATTAGGTGTTTTTCAAAGTATATTTATGAAAATAATATTTTTCGAAATGAATATATAAAAATTGAAACACTTAAGGGTATTATCATTAATAAATTAAAGATAGAAGGTAATAAAGTAATTTCTGTTAAAGTGGATATGGGTTCTCCAATATTAGATTGTGAAAGTATTCCGGTCGAATTAGACGATATTGTTGATAGATGTGTAAATGAGCAAATAGTCGCTTTAGATAAGATCTTTAATTTCACTGCCGTTTCTATGGGAAATCCCCATGCTATAATTTTTACTCAAAATGTAATTAGTGATAAGGATTTAAATATGTATGGTGCTGCTATAGAGTCTAATGAACATTTCCCAAATAAAACTAATGTTGAATTTGTCAAAGTCTTATCGAAAACAGAAGCAAGATTAAGAGTTTTTGAAAGGGGAGCCGGTATTACACTGTCTTGTGGGACGGGAACCTGTGCTGCTGTAGTGGCAGGTACAATATTGGGTTTATTTGAAAACAATGTTCCTATAACTGTCCATAATGATGGAGGAGATTTAATTATTACGTATGATGGCAAAAAGGTTTTTATGGAAGGCCCAATAGTTAAGATTTTCAATGGATTTATAGATAAAATTGTATTTTAATGGATTTAAATTAACTCAAACATATTTAGTGATTTTAATGGAATATACAAGTTGGTTGGATTCAAAGAGATTAAATTATCAAAATGAGATTCTATATTTTAATGATGTAAATACTATAGAATTGGCGAAAAAATTTGGAACTCCTATTTATATAATAAGTGAACAAATCATTCGAGAAAAATATAGAACTCTAAAAAATATACTTAATTCAGAATATAAGAAAAATCATATTCATTACGCTGTGAAAGCTAACTCTAACATTTCAGTTTTAAAAATTTTAAATACAGAGGGTGCTTTTTTCGATTGCACGTCTCAAGGTGAAATCTATACGTGTTTTAAGGCAGGGATTGCGCCAGAAAGAATCATTTATACTGGTAATATGTTTACTGATAACGATTTTGAATTCTCTGTTAAGAATGATATTATAATTAATTTAGACAGTATTAGTCAATTGGAACGATTAATAAGAATATATGAAAAATTGGGAAAAGAAAAAAAAATTATCTCATTTAGAATAAATCCTGAATTTGGAGCAGGACATCATGTTCATGACATCACTGCTGGAAGGGAAGTTAAATTCGGAATTTTAGAACATCAAGTTATAGAAGCATACAAAAAAGCTAAAGATACAGGTTTTGAGAAATTTGGCATTCATCAACATATTGGTTCTGGAATTAATAACCCATATAATTTTGAAAATGCAACTAAGAAGTATCTTTCTATAATCAAAAATTTGGCAAACTCCTTAGAGATTGATTTTGAATTTATAGATTTTGGAGGTGGTTTAGGAATACCCTATCACCCTAATGAAAAACCTTTAGATCTTGAAGTGTATAAAGAGATTGTATTAAAAGAGTTTAAGAAGTTAGTAAATATTGAAAATTTAGGGAAACCGGTTTTTAAAATAGAACCGGGAAGGTTCTTAGTTGCTGAATCATGCATAATAATGACTCAAATAAACACAATTAAAGATAATGGATATAAATTATTTGCGGGAGTGGATGCGGGATTTAATACTTTGATTAGGCCTACTATGTATGGATCCTATCATCATATAATGAAATGCAATAAAAATGAACAAGATAAAATATTGAAATATGACATAGCAGGGCCTATTTGCGAGTCTGGTGATATTCTCGGTAAAGAAAGAGAATTACCAAATTTAATAGAAGGTGATTATCTTGCTATTCTTGATACTGGAGCATATGGTTATGTAATGAGCAGTAATTATAATTCTAGACC
>JBHLPZ010000272.1:0-3679 GCA_048885325.1 Candidatus Odinarchaeota archaeon | reverse complement strand
ATTTTCAACTATTTTGTATCTCATTATATATCCTCTCCGACAACTAGTAGCAGTCATATGAGTTTCAATTCCAAAATTTGATGGTAGGAGTAACCCTTTACCCTTTATACCAACAAGATCTAATCTCTGATCTTTATAATAAAATCGATCTGGTTCTTGTCCTGTCATTTATTTTGACCTCCTTATTGCTATTTTTATACTAGAAACGAATTCTACGAATGGATAACTAGCTAAACTAAAAATATAAAAAGCATAATACTAATTATCAATATAATAAACACTGCTATAAATATCAATCTATTCCCTACCCTTTTGGGATTTTTTTTCTTTTTGTCGTTCAGGATGTAGGAGCACTATAAGGCCATGAATTAATGTCAATACACCCAAGAAAATGAAAATCCCAACAATCATCGTAAGGTAATCAACCCCCTGTGTGCCCAAAGTTTTCAGGCGTATCAACCCACACAATAAGAATTATCCCAACTATCAAGATACACGTGAAGACAATTAATTTAGCGTAAAATTGTTTATTTTTTTGCCTCACATGGAGTTCATAAATTTTGGCGATTGATTGAATAACTTTCTATTAAGAGTTGTATTAAATCTTATCATTGAATCAGTATCTAGTATAATATTTCAAAGAAATTTTCACTAAAATCAGACTCTGAATTTACAAAAAGGAAAGTTTGCTAAAAGGTTTTTAAGCAAAGATAATAATGATAAGAAAGATTAAGCTTGCCAAATCGGTAGATGGGATGAGGAGACTAAACCCTACGTCCTCTATGGCCCCCCTTCCTGCGGCAGTGGTCGTGCGACCGTGGCGTAACTTCTTCAATTCTGCCGACTTGTAGACCAGAGCGCGCGAGTGCGCGGATGCATGCTTGGGCTCCAGGTCCGGGGGTTTGGGATTTATTCCCACCGGGGGCTCGTACTTTGATGTGAACGCCCCTGATACCTTTTTCTCGGAGTTCATTGGCGACTCTGAACCCGCATTGCATTGCTGCGTAGGGGTTTGATTCATCACGGTCAGCTTTGACGACCATTCCGCCGGAGCATTTTGCGAAGGTTTCAGCTCCGCTGAGGTCGGTTGCGGTGACGATGGTATTGTTATATGATGAAAAGATATGGATCATTGCCCATTTCGTGTCATCTCGTGTTTTACTCAATTTTTATTCACCAAAATTTTATTCTTTAATTTGAGCATAGGGGCTACTTGCGGTAAATCGGATTAAGTCTTCTTCGTCTCGTTTTACGATATAAGAGGGGGAGTTAATTAATTTTTCTCCGATTGCGATATGTTTATGGACAATTTTTTGTCTGGCTTCATAAACAGTAGCAGCAAGTCCCTTTTCAAAAACTAATGTTTGTAGCCTTCTTTTCAATAAATCCTCTACAGTTAATAGTAGAATATCCTCAAATTCTGCTTCCGAGCCCAATATCCCTAATTTATTCAACTTTCTGAGTAGCTCTTGTTGAACCTCGACAGCTTTTTCTTTTGATAATGTTCTGGATTCACGTGCGAGTTTTCTCCAATTTCCAAGCATTGTTCGCGTTTTCCAGAATTCTCGTTTATTTCTAAGACCATATTTTCCTAAGAACTCCAATTCCTCTAGAATTCTATCCTTACTATAACGGGCTTTTGGTTTTTTAAATTTCTTTTTTAAGCGTCGTGGATCTCCTATTTCTATCACCTTACCTTTGTCCTTTCTTTTTACGTACAACTCCAACGACTAATCCATGCCGTCCTGTACTCTTAGTTCTTTGTCCTCTTACTTTTAATCTCAAATGATGTCGAACACCTTTATAACTTTTAACTTTTTTCATACGATCGATGTCTTTTTTTACTTCTAATTCTAATTTATTTCCGATGAGATGAATATTTTCCCCAGTTCTTAAATCTTTTTTTCTATTGACCATCCAATCAGGAAGACCATTCTCGACAGGGTTTAATATAATTTCTTCAATTCTATTTATATCTTTTTCTGGGAGAGCACCTATTCTTAAATGGGGGTTGATTTCAGCGATCATAATTATTGCTTGAGCAAACCTTCTTCCGATTCCCCTTATTTGAGTCAAACCATGTTCGACTTTTGCATTGCCATCAACTTGAGACCTTAATTTTCTGAAAAATACTTTTTCACGAAAGTTTTTGGGTCTAATTGGAGATATAGAACTCATTTTAATTCCTAGTATTTATTAATGATATACTTTTTAATGTGAAATTTAATATTAATTTTATGGTTTAGAATAGAAGAAAGAAGATTTCGAGATAATTTCACATACTATATATTTTTAATAAATAGGGATTCTCTTGTTTTCGCCTTCTTTTTTGGCGATATGTTTAGAACATTTATTTCTTTTTGAATTGGCAATTTTTTCAACCATTGGTAATCCGGGTTGAATTTCTGTAATCTCTTTAAATTCAATTAAATTATTTTTTGCTAATCCATCAAATAATTGTTTTCCTTTTTGTGTTCGTATTATAACAGTGTTCCAACCTGGGGGTGATCCAATTGAACCAATTGATATATCAGCCGACTCAGAAGTTAAATCAAAGCACATCTCACAATCTTCTCTTGCCAAGTGAGATATTTCTTTAATTGGGATTGATAATTTCTCACCCTCATGAGGGTAAACAAAAAATTTGCCTTTATTGATGTCGGATTTCCGGACATTGTTGATATCTACATTTAAAGTTTCGCAGATTTTTAATAGGGATTCATAAGAAAATGATTCCATGCAGAAAATACCGATTCTATATTTTACCTGATTTAATGAGGGAATTCCAATATTATAAATTTCTGATTTTAATAGAGCTTGCATCATACAGGGAACTCCAGCAACAGCTATTTTGCTGGAATTTTTATTCAATTTATTTAACAGGCTGAGGGTAGGATTATTTACATATTTTGTTCCAGCAGTTTTCAATATATCATCTTTATTTTTAATTAATAGAGGTTCTGGACGCCACATAGTTTTACTCATTTTTGCTCCTAATGCGATATCTATTTCATTTCTTTCAAACAAATAATGAAGGCAAGTACTAGTGATTCCACCATCTTGACAGACTTTTAAGATTTCCTTGATTTTAGTTCTTGCTGAATAAATTTCTAGATAATGACCTATTTTAGGAAAGTTTTCTATTTTTGAACTGTTCTTTTGGGTCATATTTAGTAATGCTACAGGTAAGTATGTCCTTGGGCAAAAATAATAACATAATCCACATCTGATACATTTATCTTCCTCTAGTTTTCCAAAGCCGTTATAAATATTTATACAATTAACTGGACAAATTCCAGCACACAATCCACACCCAGAACAATTTTTAGTCTCATAAACGACTTTTACTGGCTCATAAATAGATTTGACTTCAGAAGGAATTATTTGTAAACTGCTAATCGCAAGGTCCTTAATTGTTAAATCGCTAGAGTCTTCTTCAGCAGTATCAATATTGTCATAAATAGATTCTACGTTAATAAGTCCCTCGTTTCTCAATAACTCTAAAAGACTAAGAGTTTTTTTAATGTCAATTGAATTTTCTTTAGAAAATTGCTTTAAGGATTTAAAATTATGATCTTTTTTAGTATTTAAATAGTTAAGTAAGGAATATTTGAACCTTTCTACATCAATCATTTGGAAAAGTATTTGATAATATTGTTCCTCATCATAAATCTCAGAA
>JBHLPZ010000271.1:0-3693 GCA_048885325.1 Candidatus Odinarchaeota archaeon | reverse complement strand
AGATTTTAATGCAGGCCCTATTTGCTTAGGTAATCCAAATGATAATAATTTTGGAGAAGAACATACTGGAGAAATCTGTTGTCATGGTCCTCAAGTAATGTTTGAATATCTAAACCAACCAGAAGAAACTGTTGAAACTATTAAAGAGTATAGTGGAAAATTATGGTTATTAACTGGTGATATCGGTTTTATGAATAAGGACGGAACTATTGAAATTCGAGATCGTAAAAAACAATTGATAAAAGTTGCGGGACATTCGGTATTTCCAAAAGAAATTGAATCAATGTTAATGAAGAATGAAGCTGTATCTGAAGCAGCTGTTGCAGGTTTGCCGGATCCAGCGGGAAAAGTCGGAGAGATAACTAAAGCATGGGTAGAACTTCGACCTGAATATGTAGGCAAAATAACTGAGGATGAATTAAAGGAATGGGCTAAGGAAAACATGACCCACTGGAAAGTTCCAGCAATCATTGAATTCATAAGTGAAATTCCAAAAAGTATCCTTGGAAAAGTTCAACGTAGAATATTACAAATAAACGATCCGATTTATAAGGAAAAATTTGGAGAATCTGAATAGATTATAATACTCAATTTTTTTTCATTTTTTAATTAACTTTTAATAGAATCGAATACTCATTATTTAATCTGAAAAAAGTCCAGATAATAATAGGTTCGTCAAATAAATTAAAAGTTCTAGTATATTAGAATGTTAATTATTAAAAGTTTCCATTTTTATTAATAATCTAACAACAAATTCTTTAAAAGCCATAAAAGAGGAGGATCTCATAAAATTACTGAGCTAAACATATATGTCTTGGATAAGCTAATTCGAGAATTTGCTCCCGAGCTTTCTGACATTTACAATATCAGAGAAGATGAATCTGAAGAACAGCAAGTAAAAACTGGACGTCTTCATGAAAATCGCATTTTAGGAATAATGCTAAAATTTTATGTTGATGGAAAGAGAAAGGTAACAACTCGCGATGTTGAATTTGAGTATAAAAAGTATTTTAAGGAAATCGCAAGATCTACTATATCAACATATTTAAATATGCTGAAAAAAGAATCAACTTTATTCAAAGAAAGGGATGGGAGATTAGTTTATTATATTTTTTATGAGGATCCTCCAACTAATATTAATCCATTTTGGTTTACTAGAATATTTTGTGTTGACCCTGTTTATTTTTTCAGAGCTATCTATTTTTCAAGTATTTTTTCAATAGCAGAAAAATTAGTGCAAGAATATATTACTAATGGAAATTTCGAGGAGGTATTAAGTAATTTCAAATTTTTACTTGGCTTAATAGTTTTATATACTCTTAGAAACAAGGTTAACAAATGTGTATTATGCCAATTTGGTAAACATGAAAAGTATAATAATCTTAAAGAAACATTAGGAATGGTTCTAAAAGGAAAAACAGATGTATTACCTGATGAATTATTAGATATTTTAAGGGATAAATATTCAGAAATTCCTTTTTTCGGTGGGATTAATTTCAGCACTGATAATCAAGAAATAAATATGATAAAACAGCTCATAGAATTTGCAAATAGATATAAGAAAGATCTAGAATTTCAACTTATGGTATTAAATAGGAGGATGGAAACGAAAGTTATGGAAAAAACCACTATTGGGTCTACTGAATTGGATTCCTAACAGGAAATAACAATTTACTAAAAAATACTAAAAAAGAAAGATTCCTAAAAATTCGAATTATCTATCATTAATCTTGTTAATGCCTCAAAAGTTTCCTCAACATTTTCTCCGCTCTTACTTGAGCATTCAATAAATCCATCGGTACCTCTGGATTGAGCAATTTTAATTCCCTCTTTGGGAGTTATCTCACGATTGGAAGCAAGATCAGCTTTACCACCAACAACAATAATAGGAAATTCATCTTCTGCTTTAATTTCTTTTCGTATAACGGTTAACCAATCATCGATATGAGCTATAGATGCATAGTTTGTAATATCATACATGAATAAGCCACCTTTCGCTCCTCTTACATAAGTAGGAAGCAAAAATCTAAATCGTTCCTCTCCACCAAAATCCCAGATTTGTAATTTTACCTTTTTACTTTCGACTTCTAAGCTCTTTACTTCAAAGTCAACTCCAATTGTCATTTTAGAGTCAGATACGAATAAGTTGGTTAAGAATCTCTGAGTTAGCGTGGTTTTACCACATCCAGCATCTCCAAAAATAACGATTTTAAAGGTGGCGTCATACATTTTATTTTTATACCTTTATACATTCTTGTAATAGATTTTTCTAACTCTTACGTCTATAATATATTTTTCTTTTGTAATTTTATTAAATTAATTTCTATAATAAATGATCTTCTTCGAATATATAAATTTTCAAATGTTATATTAAAAAAATATCTTATACTCTTAAAAATTTATTAAAAGTCTCCATTAAAAAAATTATCGAATTTGGAAAAGTCGATAAAATTATAACTTTATATCATTTATTTATTTCATATTACTTATTTATGAATCTAAGAATCATGCAGCAACAAATAGAATGGTTAAAATACTTTAATTTTGATCAAGAAAAAAAATTAGAACTATTGAAAAACGTAGGAGCGAAAAGGATTTATGCCATGGCTTTAATGCCGATTAGAGGCCGCCATGGTTTTAGAAAATTGGATTATGAGTTTGCTGAGAAGAAATTAGTAGTAAATAAAGTAATGAATAAGTTAGAAGATTGTCATTTCAATGTATTTGGTTTAGTAATAAAAGATACTGATGGAGCATGTGTATGGGATACAGAATTAGGGTGGAATCCTACAAATCGTGATATTTTAGGTGAATTTTGCGACGCTGGTGAAGATAGAAATATTAAAATAATGGTTGCTTTTACTAGTATGAATGATGCTTATCAAGGCTATTTACACCCTGAGAGAGTAAGCATCCATGGAAGAAATGGTAAAAAATTGGATAAAAAATACAAAAAAGGAGATATATCGACCCATAACGCTTATGAAATGAGAATAGACTTACCCGAGGGCGTGACATTTGAAAAATACCAGAAGAAAATCCCTTTTTTGACAAATAAAATCGATCTAAAAATAGGAAAATCTAGAGATTCACGGGGATCCGGATATATTCCTACAGAAAGCTTTATGTGTCCCAATAGCGCTCATGTTGACTATTTATTGGGATTAACTCGAGAAGTAGTTAAAAATTATCCCATTAAAGCTTTTACAGCTGATTATATAAGGTATGATGGTCATTTTACTGACTTATGTGCATGTTCTAGATGTGTGTCTAAATTTAAAGAAATGTATGGCCATAAATCCAAAATTATGAAAGGAAAAAGATGGTATGACTTTAAAACAGATACAATAGCAAGTTATGCCCAAAAAATACAAAAAATCGTAAAAAATATTGATAATACCTGCTTAACGGGTTGGTATAGCCAAGTGGGGCCCAAAAATTTAGTAACAATTAAAAGACATGGCCAAGATTGGACCAAACTTTCTTCAATTTTGGATATCTCAATTCCTATGGAATACCCTTATTTAGCGGGTACTAGAGATGACGGATTTTTTTGGGGAAAAGTTGGAGATCTCTTCTTTTGGTATTTTCTTAGAAATATGAAAAAAAGAGCACATGAATATAAAGGGCCTGTTTTAGCAGTTACAAATTCAGTTGAATGTAATGTGAAGGAAATGCTAAAGCAGATGAGAA
>JBHLPZ010000270.1:0-3725 GCA_048885325.1 Candidatus Odinarchaeota archaeon | reverse complement strand
CGATTAAAGCATGCTTGAAAATAGATTTGTCTATTAATGCTTTTTTACTTAATTCTTCATAATTATCATTTCGCACTAATGATAAATCTCTAAGAGTTTCAAGGTTAATTCTTTTAAATTTGATTACATCATCTTTTTCGATATTTTTTAAATGGCTTATTTCTAAATCTAATATAGATTTCAAGCTAGTTGGATAATAATCAATATCTAAAAATCGATCACAAAAATATTTTATTATAGCTTTTGCCGATTCTGACATAAAAATCTAATAAATTGTATTATTTTAAATCTTTTTAAAAAAAAACATCAAATTTTATACTAAGGATCATCGCTTAAACGAAGTTTTTAGGGTTTAAAGTAATATTATTGTCCTTTTTTTATACAAAAATAATTATGCAAAATTATATATTATATGTAAAAAAAAATATTTTTTGTGTATAAAAAATCCAAATTTTCATTGATCGATAGAATTATATATATGAAATTTTACCTTTTTTGTAAAGATAGGGTATTTGTGGTAAAAAAATTAGGATTCTAATATTATACCCAAAAAAATCCGAAATAGATGAGAGATGACCCAAAAAAGTCAAAATATAATTAATAAAAACAGTGTAAGCCATCCTTATATTGAATTTGCTAAAACCTTGGAAAGTTTTCCCTTTATATTAATAATTGGGAAGTATGATCATACATTAGGACCTAGAGCTTTATATTCTTCAATACATCTTAAAGATGAGACATTTGTTAGAAATCTTTTAAGAGATGCACTTAATACTAAAAATAGATTTGTAATATTAGACTTTAATCAATTTTATTCACAAATATATAAAGTTGAAATTGAGGATCCTTCAGCAAGAGGAGGAAAACAATTATATGCTATAATTATTTTGCGGGATATTGAATATCCACTAATCCCCATTTTACATTTTAAAAGAATTGTAATGATATTTCGAAAAATAGATCATAAAAAGATTTTACTTGATGATGTCGATTCATTTGATAAATTCTTCCATGAGGTCAATGAAATATATATGAGAAAAGATGAGATACTCCCTCTAGAATCAATAAATCTACAAATTCGTAGTGGTATCAATACAATCCAAGGATTTTGTCAATTGCTTTCTGAACAAATGAAAAAACAGAGAAATATATCAAAAAATGAAATTCAAACCTATATAGAAATGATGTTAGACTCTTGTAAGGACATAGTTGATGCTTTAGAAAAGCCTGTCCTATCAGCTCAAAAAAATAATGAAAAATGTTAGAAAGTAAAAAATTAGTATTTGTAGGACCTCCTGGTACAGGAAAAACAACCATAAAAAAAGTGCTTTTTGAAAAAGCTAATCCGGCAAATTTACTTGAAAATCCTTTAAAACCTTCCCGGGGGGTTTGTTCAGAGATTTATACTCTTTTTCAATCAAATTTAGGTGTTTTTGATTTAGCTGGTCAGGAAAATACTATTTGGCTTTCAAATAGGTCGAAAGATATATTTAATGAAAGTAATATAATCATATGCATTTTTGATGTAAAAACTACATTAGAATCAATAATAAACTTCCTAATCAAAATTTATGAAATTAAAAAAAATCTAAATTTAAAATCATGTAAAATTGTAACTTTTATCCATAAGATAGATTTAGTTAGTCTTGCTTATATTGAGCGAAAAATCGAAGTAATTAAAAGTTTTATTATAAAACAACATCCAAGAGGTCGTGAATTTGAAATTTATAAAACCTCTATAAAAGAGAGTTTTTTTTATAACATATTTCATATCCTCTCAAGTTTATTATTTTCAATGTATCCAAAAAAATTATTGTCTTTAAAAAAATCTGATTTAAATTACCTAGTAAATGAAATTAATATAATTTCAAATATGAGATATCTTTCAAATTATTCCATTCAAGAATTCTTCAATCTTTTCGATTTTGGTCTCAAAGAAATTAAAAATTATTTAAAAAATTTAGAAATTATGAATTTTATTACAATTCATGGAGATTTTAAGATAATTAGTCTAACTGAAAGAGGAAATTATTTTAAACAAGGTTTATTAAACAGTAGTTCCAATGAAAAATCTTTTGAGACTTTTCGTCTTCTCATCTTCCTCTATGAAAACAATTGAAAGAATAATATTTTCATGACAATAAAACGTAATGGCCAAGGGATAAAATGGTACAAGATATTAAAAGTCTGAATAGAAAGGATATTTTTAAATTATTTAAGATTATTTATGAAAATTCAATTGATTCTTTGTTTCTCCTTGATGAGAATGGTTTAATCCTTAATTATAATGCTTCTGCAGAAAGATTGTTTGGCTGCAATAAGAATGACATAAAAAGGAAGAATTATTTGGATTTTATAATTCCGCCCTCAAAAATGTATATTTTAAGTGAAGATCAACCATCTATACTCAGTGAGAATTTAAAAAAACAAATAGAATTTTCTTTAATAAGAAAAGAGCAGACTTTGATTTGGGTGAGAGTAGAATTATCGAGGATCAATAATGGAAATTTATTCCTGTTGATATGTAGAGATATTACTAAAGAAAAAGAAGCGGAGTTTAAATTAAAAGAAAATGAGGAAAAAAATACAAAATTTATACAGTTCTTTAATGATATCATTAACAAAAATGAAATATATAGAGAAGATATTTTAGATATTGTTTATCTTTTACCTAAAGATTTTGATTTGGACAATGATATATTAAGTAAGTTACATGAATTTAAAAACTCTATTAAAAAGCGTGAAGAATATGAACTAATTGAAGAAATTATAAATAAAAAGTTGAAATTTGAGAAATTATTGTCTTCCATATCTTCTCGTTTCGTTGGAAATTTCGAGTTTGATAATGCAATACTTACCACTTTACGGGATATTGGCGAGTTAATAGAGTTAAGTAGAGTTTTTATCTTTTTTTTTGATGAATCACAACAAACAATGAGTAATACCTATGAATGGTGTGCAGAGAACATAAAACCACACATTAATTTTTATAAAGATTTTCCTTTGGATAAAATTCCGTGGGCTATATCAAACATTCTTGCTGGAAAACCTTTAATTATTCCAGATGTATCCAAACTTCCTCGAGAAGCAACCAATTTCAGAAATTTATTAATTTCAAAAAATATTAATGCTAATTTAACTCTCCCAATTTATGTCGGAGGCAAAATTACCAGTTTTATCGGTTTTGATGATGAAAAAAATGTTAGGGAGTGGTTAGATGAAGATTTCTTATTACTTCAAATCTCTTCCCAGATTTTAGGAAATGCATTTGAGAGGAAAAATAATGAAGAGATTTTAAAACTTTCAGAAAAAAAGTATCGAAATCTATTTGAAAATTCACCTATGTCCATTATATTATTGGATATGGAGGGTTATATTGTAGATACTAACCCTGCCAATTATTACATTTTCGGATATTCGAAGAGAGAATTAATCTATCTTAATTTTAAAGATATTTTGAACGATTTAATTTCTAGTAATTTTTTACCTTCTGTTATGGATTTTTATGCAAAATTAATTAAAGGTGAAATTCCAGAATCAAGAGATGTTAAAATAAGTAAGAAAGACGGAAGTTCTATGTGGATAAATTTACAAGCTTCATTTGTTCGTTTAGGAAGTCAAACTTTAATTCAATTAATTTCACAGGATATTGATAAAATAAAAAAAGCAGAACAGAAATTAATTGAATCTGAAGAAAAATACAGAAATATTACTGAACAATCTTT
>JBHLPZ010000269.1:0-3759 GCA_048885325.1 Candidatus Odinarchaeota archaeon | reverse complement strand
TCAGTGACCCAAAAGACTTCTGGGGCGAAGCCTACTACATGTTTAGCCTCTAATAAAAAGTTACTCTCCGGTATTAGTGAGGGCATAGTTAATGGGAAGTGTCCATTTTTTTCCATTAATTCTTCATATTTAGCATACATTTTTTTGATAGTGATCGTTGCCCATTCCCGATAAACCACAAATCCTTTAATATTATATCGAATATCAGCTAACTCCGCCTTGTTTATTAACTCAGTATACCAAGCAGAAAAATCCTCTTCCTTTGAGACTGTAATTCCCGTTAAAGGAATCTCTTTCTTCTCTCTCTTCTTCTCTCTCTCTTCTTCTCTCTCTTTCTCTTCTTTCTTTTTTGCCATAGTCTATTTTAAAAATACTTGAAATGTTAAATAATTTATGAGTAAAAACTAAAAATCTAAAATATGGTACTAGATTAGAATGAGTCTTTTTAAGTTTAATTAACCTTTATCCAACAGAAGATTTGCATCTGTTAGAATAAATCCAGAATGTCTAAGAACCTTAAATTTTTTTGACTCTAAGAAATTTTTAATTTCTCTTCCTACATTCTCTGCTTTTGCCTCATCTATTCCATGCGAATATTCGATGACTGATTTTACTGTCTTTAACAAATATTTATCACTTTCACGGGGAGTAGTGATGGAGATCGATTTTGCTCCAGCTATTTGAGCAATTTTTTTTAACTCTTGTTCTAAAGGGCCAATTGTAAAAAATTCTCGATTTTTCCTTTCAATTTTTTCTGCTAAAATCTTTTCTAAATTGTCTCTTGTTTGTTTATCATAAAAAGCTGTTAATTCCTGGGAACAAATTTGTTTGTATTTACCTGAGATTAATGTGTCCTTTTCTTGTATAAACTTTATTAGGTTATCATAATATTTTTCATCAAGCTTCTGAAAAGTCTCTACATTCTTTACAAAATCAGTTAAATAATCAATTAAATCAAAATAGAACTTCAATTCAGATTTAATTTGTAATTTATCATTAATCTCTTTTATTTCAGGGTAATATTTCTTCAATATCTCATTAATCTGCTTGTTACAAGCAGCGCATAGCCTGGCGATCATATCAACATTACTAATTGTCCTCTTATTTAACTGTTCTAATACATCCTTATCTAAATTTGATAAACTCTCAAAAATTTCAGTAATTTTTGCTCTATACTTTTTTTCAATATAAGACATTCTTAAAATGAAAATAGAGTAGACATTTAAAATATTATATATTTGAAAAAATTTCTAAAAAATTCAACGAAGTTAGATATACAACTTCTATCTATTTTCTATAAACCAAAAAAAGTACCTACTGTCATAACTGTGCCACTTATAAGAGAAACAGTAAAATTGTCGTTTAAATTGAAAGAAAATAGTTCTACTAAAGGTGCTGTAATGCCTCCAATCACCAAGAGTTGCCATGGAACATTTAAAGAATTATATAGTACGAACCCAACTATCAATACACAACCGGAATATGCTAATGTTCCCTCAAGCGTCTTATTAAAAATTTTATGCCTTCCAAAGGCAAGACCGAAAAGTTTTGAAAAGATATCACCAAAAATCAGGAAGGTTAAAGAGGTTAATGCAATATCTTTAGCAAAAAGAAGTATACATATAAATGCTGCAACTAAAAATAAGGTCATAGATGAAAATTTTTTTTCCTCTTGCTTTCTAAACAAAGCTTTCACTTTGGTTGTTAATACCACATTTGTTTGACGATGCATAAATCTTAAGATGTCAAGAAAGATAAAACATAAACCTACTATTCCTATTATAATAAGAGCTAATGTTTGTGAATAGAAAATATAAAACAAAATAAATAATACGGCAAAAGGACGCGTTGCCGTTCGCCACCAATGAAGTTTAAAATTATCATCTTTAATAGCCATTTTTTTCTTACTAATTACGTTATAAATTTGAATCGAAACGATATACATAAGGATTATGGTTAAGTAGATAGTGTATTGGACTTCAGGGTAATAAATAAAAAGAGCATAGGCAAGTACAGGAATAACAGTAATCCCTACAAGTTCTCCAGTTTTGGTTATATATGCAAAAATAGCAACGATTATAAAGAGAAATAAAAAGATAAAGAAAATTTCGAAGCCAAATGAAAAATAGCCAACAAGGTAATATAATAAAATTCCTGTGGAGGTGGCTACTCCTTGTCCTCCTCTGAACCTTAGATAAAAAGGTAATATATGTCCGAGGATTGCAGCAAACCCACTAATCTGTATGAAGATGTATTCTGCTCCAATCACTGCCGCAATTAACATTGATAATAATCCTTTAAGAGTATCATAAAAAGCTGTTGGGATCGCATATGAAAGTCCCAATGTTTTATATACATTTGAGGTACCAGCATTACGAGTTCCTACCTCTCTTATATCTATATTTTTCAACCTACCGAATATATATCCTGGATTAATTGTACCAATAAGGTATCCAATAAATATGCTTAAAATATTTACTAATAAAGTAATACCATTCATAGAGTCACCGATCAGTGATAATTGTTTATCATTTAAAAATGTAATTAGGTATGCCTAATTGTTGAAAAATTTAACGTCAACAAAATATATAAAATATTGCTTCAATAAAATTAAATAATATTAATACACAGTTTCTTTTATTACTTTTAATTAACCTATAATCCAATCATTGTAATTACTTTCATAACTGTACCACTTAATATGGGCACAGTGAAATTATCATCAACCCCTATGGGTAAAAATTCAATAATTGTAGCAGTAATCCCTCCCCATAAAAGCAAAAATAAAGGATAATTGAAGGATGCAAACATTATATAACCACAGATTAATACGCATCCAAAAAAAGATAGTGATCCCTCAATAGTTTTATGAAAAAGTTTATGTTTTCCAAAAGCAAGTCCAAACACCTTACCAAACATGTCGCAGAAAGTCAAATAAACTATAGCTATGATCGCAATAATCATATCAAATAAAAGAACAGTAACAAAAAATCCTATTAAAAATATTGTCATTGTTGAGAATTTTTTTTTCTCCTCTTTCCTAAAAATTTTTTTTATTCTCTCTGTGAAGAGAACATTTGCCTGTCGATGAAGGAATCTTATGAGATCTAAAGCTATAAAACATAATCCTACAATCCCGATAACTATTAGTGCCATTTCTTTTGAATAGTATATATAAAAAACAAGAAATAGCAAGGCAACTGGTCGTATTATGACCCGCCACCAATGGGATTTGAAAGTTTCATCTTCAATTTTCAGTTTTTTATCCTTTATAATATGATAAATGCAAAATGAAAAAATGTAAGCAAGAATTATCCAAAAAAAAAGGTTATATTCAACATCTGGATAATATACAAAGATTGTATAACCAATAAGAGGGAGAACTATTGCTCCTAATATCTTTCCTGTTCTAGAAACATATACAAAAATCGCAATAATTAATGCCATATAGAAAAAAAAGAAGAGCATTTCAAAACCAACTAATAAATATTCTATCATATACCTAATTAAAATTCCAGTCGCACAGGCTAACCCTCGTCCACCTTTAAATCGAATATAAAATGGGAATACATGCCCCGCAATTGCTGCCAATCCACTTAAGTGAGCAAAAAAATAGTCTGCTTTTAAAATATATTCTGCTAAAAATATAACTCCAACTCCTTTTAATGTATCAAAAATTGCAGTTGGAATCGCATAGGCTTTTCCCAAAGTACGAAAAGTATTCATTGTCCCAGCAATCCCCGTACCTTGCTCTCTAAT
>JBHLPZ010000268.1:0-3761 GCA_048885325.1 Candidatus Odinarchaeota archaeon | reverse complement strand
GTGCCATTATTGAAGATATCTTAAGATCATCAATCATAGAAGGGAAAGAACATGAAATAATCCGACCACATGAGGCACCAAATGATATTGGGATCGTAATACTAAAAGAAAGTTTTTCAAATATATGGTCAGAAGTAGAGGAGGCCGTAAAATTGGGAAAACAAGGAGAACATATATTAGCTGCAAAAAAGTTTTCGAAGGCTGCCTATCAACTTAAGGATTTTAATATAGAAACAGATCTAAAGGAAGATAGAGAAAAATTTGATGTACTTTACAACCTATGTAAATCATGGGAAAATATGGAACTTGCTGAAGAATATAATGAGCCCCAGAACTATTTAGAAGCAGCGAACTTCTTTATCGAAGCTAGTAATCTCACTAATGACAATCAATTAAGATCATTCATAATAGGAAATAGAAAGTTTTGTAAAGCTCTCCAATTAGGATTAGAATTTGATCTATTAAATGATATTAATCTTAAAGCAAATAAATACCATGAAATAAAAACACTCATAAAGGAATCAGCTGATTTATTTAAAGAGGCTGGTTTTAAAACCGAAGCAAAATGGGCTTTAGCTAGCGCATCTTATATCAAGGCAAATTGGTATTTAATAAAAGCAGATACGGAAAAACATTTAGAAGAAAAGAAGAAAATGCGGGATCAAGTTTCTGGCTTTCTTAAATTAGCCGCAAAGCTATTTGGCGAAGCAGGGTATAAAGAAAAAGAAAAAGAAGTTTTAGACCAATTGAATTTGAGCTAGCAGAAATGTAAAGCCTCGCTTAACCTCCGATCACTTTAGCCCATAATTGTAATGTGTCATTTTCCTTTAAACCAAACTTTTCAATTGCGTCTCTAATAGATATAGTATTAGGTAATTCCTTTCCATGATGAACTAAAGTATAGGATCTTTGTTCAGAACTTATAACACCCATATGCTTTACAACTACATTTATGATACTTTCAATCTGATGTTTTTCATTTACATCTATTTTAATTATTTTAGATCTTCTCGTATCTTCAACCGACAATATCATAATTTATTCATCAAAAAGAAATTATTCTACTAACTTTTATTAGATTTAGCTTCGAAACTTCTCACAAAGTTCGAATTATGAGTGGAGATATTTTTTTTTTAATCCTTCTAAATATGTGTATTTCGGGAAACCTTTTAAGAGTGGTGTTATAGGCCTTCTTATGGGTGTCAATATCTGAATATCATCCAAATCTAAGTCTACCAAATTTTTTAAAGCTAATCCTTTGAATTTATCGGACATTTCTTCTAGCTGAGCGCTTTTCTGGAATTTTGAGTATAAAAAGCGAAAATATTCCTGTAAAAAACTTAATATTGAAGATTTTATTTTTTTGTCAAACAACTCATTGTCAATATCATTTAAGATATTCTCCAGTAAATTATTTGTTTGTATTTTTTTTTGTTCATCTGGCATATCTGGTTCTAATTTGTTTAGATAACTAAATTTCTCAATATTCTCATCTACAATTAAATATAACATTTTCTCAAACTTTTCTTCTTCTCGAAAGTAATAGACACCATCCTCATCAACTGCTAATCTGAAGAATTTAATTGGATATAAATCTTCTTCTACAATATTTTGTATAAAATAGTTCAGTGTTCCGAGTTTTATATCATATTTTTGAGAAAATACTTCAGGTAATATACATTCCGGATATTTAATTGGATTATTTAATGAAAAAAACAATAAAATTTTATAAAAGTCCTCCTCAGATGAAAGTAAAGATTCAATTTTTGCATAGTCTAAATGATTAACTAAATCTAAAAATATAATTTTAATCTCATCATCAATAATTCCACATTTTTCAAAGAATCCTTTTGCTTTTTTCTTTATATCTTCAATTCTTTCAACTTCTTCCTCTAAAATGGTTTGATAATCTAAATGGTAAGTTTTCAACATTTTAGAATATTGTGTTTCTCCGGATTTTGTAATTCGATATTCCATATTTTCACTTTCTACAAAACCCTTTTTCATCAGAAGATTTAAATTTTTGGATAGAGAATGATGATTAATTGAGAGAGGTTTCTCAAGGAAATCTGACCATTTACAAAAATCATTATTAAATAACATCCAAAGTATAATGTGATTGTAATTTCTCTTCTTCAAAATTATTTCTGGAGGGTATCTTAACTTCCTTTCAAATGAATCTCTGAATCTCAAATCGAAATAACGTTTTCTACCTTCAGGTGTTACTTTATAAAGTCCTTTACTTTTTTTCTCAGCATATCCATTTGTCATTAATATATTCATATATTTTGATAACGTAGCTAAACTAATTTCTAATGGTTTCTCTAAAAAATCAGACCAATTGCATTCTTCATTATTATTCAGCATCCAGAGAATAATATATTCAAAATCCTTTTTTTCGACTCCAACGGGATTTATTATTTCTTGTGGAGGGTAATTTAATTCTTTATGAGAAATTTTGTAGAAACACCTAGGGCGTATTTAATTATAAACATTAATTTTAATGTTCCTAAATCTTAAACTTATACTATTTATATAAATTTATGTAAAACGTGTTTAAATAGTTTAATTCTAGTTCAATTCAAACTTTGTGCGGACTTTCAAAAGTAAATTATTTGAAAATTAAAATGAACGATAATAAATCTCTTATATATTAAAGCCATCGTCTAATTCATCATATTCCTCTTCGAATCGCTTTGATTCTTCCTTTTTAAGCTTCTTTTTAAGCTCCTTACGCTCCTTATGAGTACGATGCTCATCATAACGTTTGATATACATTTTTTCATATCTCTCTCTGAGCTTCTCGACGCTTTCCACCTGCCCAATTTTATCCTGTAATCCATCTTCAAAAAACCAGTTTCTTTTAAACTCTTTTGCTGGAATACCCACATAAATCCATCCATCTTTTAACTCTTGACTAATTGTAGTGACTGAGTTCGCCGCTAATACACTACGCGTACCAATATGGGTTCCCGGCATTACTATAGCATGGGATCCAATGCGAACCTCATCTTCTATTACTGTTTTCCGAATGATTAGTAAATTTCCGATGATAACACTTGATTGGATAATTGCGCCCTGACCAATAACCACATTCTTTCCAAATTCCAAAAATTCCGTGTCACACCAGCCTTCAAATAAAGAATTAGAAAATTTGGTCTTAACTCCAAAAACCTTAAAACAAACATTATCTAAGAAGGGAAATGGAAACTTATGGGCAAGCCAAAAAGGAAACCTTTTAATGGTGCTTCTCATGCTCCAGTAACGATAATCTTTATCAGCTGGGTGCCTTAGGAATGTCCCTTCACGAGGCTTATGAATAGCATTAACAAATAAAAGAATAATTTTAGCAAAAAAAATCGCTGAAAACACTGCTACCACATACATTCCAAAACATAAAAGAGGCAAAAATATGTAAAAGTGACGTGGATTAATATCATCCCACAACCATTGCCAATATGCCCAAAATATCAGCAAAAGGGGGATAATTGTCGCCCAAATAATTATGATATAAAAAATTAAATATCTCTTTCTAACCAGAACCGTTGGTAAAAATGGTCCAACTCGCATGGTATTAGGTACAGACAAAATTTCTCACTCATCCTTAGTTTTTACTAATTTCTTTTTTTCCTCTTCAATGTTAACTTCATGTTCAATTTCAAATTTTGTGCCCTCATCAACGTCTACCTTTATAATTAGATCCCTTCGTTCTTCAGCATACTTATTTTCTTTTAACTTTATTGCAGGAATACCAAAATAAA
>JBHLPZ010000267.1:0-3796 GCA_048885325.1 Candidatus Odinarchaeota archaeon | reverse complement strand
TATAAAAAGGGTATTGAGCTTAATCCGAATGAAGCAATTAATTGGCATAACTTAGGATATATCTATTATGAAATTGAGGATTATAAAAATGCAATTGACGCTTTAAAACGGGCTTTAGATTTAAATCCTAATCTTGCAATCTCTTGGTCTGAGCTTAGTTCTATCTATATTGATTTGAGAAATTTTGATGAAGCTATAATTGCTTGTAAAAATGCCTTAAAATTTAACCCTAAGGATGCATCTGCTTGGACCAATCTGGGTTCAGCATATTATAACAAGAACCTTTATGAAAAAGCGATTGAGGCTTTAAGTAAAGCATTAAAAATCATACCAAATTTAGATTTTGCTCAAGAAGTACTTGAATTAGCAAGGAAAGCTAAAAATAAAGATTCAAAAAAAATAATAAAAAAATTTTGAGAAAAATACACTAAATTACTTTAACACATAACTTTATTTAATAAATATTTTATTATATTTTAAGGAGTATTAGTCCTTCAATTAACGTTTTACTGTTTAAAGATGACGGAAGATTTTGAAAGAGAAAAAAGTGAAGACCCTGATAATGATAGAGAGAACATCCAAGAGGTAGAAAAAATTAGTAAGCCGGTGATTATAAAAGCTGAAGCTTATAAAACAATAATATTATATGCCAGTAGATATGCAAATGAAGCATTACCACCTGAAGATTGGAAGGAAATCTATGGAATTTTAACAGGTTATTCAGATGAAGATTTTGTTTACGTAGAGGATAGTTATGCGTTAACTTTTGGACATGATACGGATGTAAGTTTGGATGAGCGGCATTATGTTTTTATTGATGAGATACAACAACAATTAGATGTAGAAGAGAAGGGTCATTTCATTGTAGGCTGGTTTCATTCTCATCCAGGATTATCTCTCTTTTTTTCTTATGTTGATTTAATAAACCAATTAGGATTTCAAGCGAAATATAATGATGCCATTGGACTAGTATTTGATCATACGTTATTAGGAAAAAAAAGAGAAGAGAAAATTGGTGAGAACATTCTTACTAAATATGAAACTGGATTTGAAATTTATCGATTAACTGATGTAAATTTGGACCCAAATTCTCCTGAATTTGAAAATAACTATCATAAAGTGGATTATATAGTTAAAGGGCTAAATAAGTATTTTTTTGCGAATGTCTTATCAGAACTATCTGCGTTAGTCGCAGCTGGCAAACCTTTACAATCAGCATATAAAGAAAACCATAAAAACAGAACAGAATATAAAGATATGCAAGGTTTTGAAAATAATGTTTCAAACTCAGATAATCTAATATCTGAAATAGACCTAAAATCAGAGCCTAAAGATTTAGTCGATATTCCTATGAATGAGGATTTCTCTTTTGGGTTTAGTAACCTTTTTTATGACACCTCAAAACAGGAAAGTTTTTCTGAATCTACTAGCTTAAAAGAACAAGCTGAACATTTAATATATGAGGGAAATAAGGCATTTCAGAATAAAGATACATTTACAGGAATTGAGAGATACCGTCAGGGTATTGAAAAATATAAAAAATTAGATGATATTAATCGTGTTTTGGATTTATTGAGAACTATAGCAAAATTATGCATTTCAAATAATCATTTAGTTTTAGCAGAGGAATTTGCAGATCAATTATTCGAGTTGTCCAAGCAGAATAATCAATTGTTTTATTTAGGAGTAGCAAGTTATATAATTGGATATATATCTTTAAAAACTGGAGATAAAAAAGTTTTAAAGGATGCACTGAAAAAAATTGAAAATTCAGCTATATATTTTGGAAAAGTAATGGATTATGCCGGAGCTGGTATGAGTTATAATAAAATTGCTACAATGTATCAAACAAGACTTAAAAATTATGATAGTGCATGTCTTTTTTATAAAGAAGCCATAGAAAATTATAATAAGGCAATAATTCATAGCCACCCTTTAAGAAAATCTCTCTGGAGTAAACCTGAATTACTTAGTGAAAAAATAGTTGAATTAAGAGATTTAGTTGATGAGCTAATACCAAATATTGAGAATTCTGAAATAAAAGAGAAAATAATTAAGGACCTTAAATTTATAAGATATAACTATTAAGCCTCTTTTTGATACTGACTCTTATTAATAATGAAAAAAAATATATTCTAAGGTATATTATTTTAATTACTTCTTTTGGTGATGTTATTATACCACGTCGAAAACAGAAAATTAAATATTCTAGAAAAATTGCTTGTAAGCATCTAAAACCGTTAGGAGATATTTCTAACAGTCTGCAACCTTTATGTTTCTGTCCTTCAAGAGATTTAATACTCGGTAGGAGAGCCTACGTGTGTCAGGTATGTGCAATCTATGATCCTGCAAAATCTAATAGCAAAATACAAGAAATTTATGAAGAGAGTAGAAAAATTGCGGAAAAAAAGATTTTACAGAAAGAGATTAGTTTAGATGATTTCGAACTTAAAGAACTCACGGGAGAAGACGAAATTGACCTGAGTTTTGATGAATTTGAAGAAGAAGAGGAGGAAGAACCTTTAAAATTTGAAAAACGAAAAGCCGGAAAAGATGAAATAATCGACTCTGAAGAATTCGGAGATTTAGAATGCCCTTTTTGCGGGGAAATCTTTGAAGATTTACGATCACACATACCTTCTTGTGAATTTGCTCCTGATGATGTTAATACAGAAGACGTGCTCCCCAGTCGCAAGAAGAAAAAGAGAACAAGAACTACTGCACCCACTTCTCAGGCTAAAGAAGATGAGGAAAAAGAAAAACAAGTATGCCCATATTGTGGTAAAGAATTTCTTAGATTAGGACGACATCTTACGTCATGCCCTAAAAAACCTCAAGATACAGAAGAGGAGAATGAAGAGTAGAAATAAAGAATAAGAATTATGGTAAAGAGCGATAATATATATTATTGTCACCCTGTTTTTCGTCCACCAAGCGAAGCTCATTCCTTATTAATTCAACTAACAGAGGGTTGTACTTATAAATGTGATTTTTGTGTATCAAATCTTAGAAAGAACTTCAAAATAAGAGATATAAAAGAAGTTAAAAAGGATTTAGATATTGCAAAAAATCAAAATAGGCTTTTTGTACGCAGGATTTTCTTTTTAGATGGGAACGCTATGGTGACACCAACAGACAAATTAATCGAATTAACTAAATATGCCATGGAAAATTTTCCAAAATTAGATAGAGTAGGAGTCTATGCTCATGCAAAAGATATTATTAAAAAATCCGATACTCAATTAAAACTATTATCAGAAGCAGGACTCAAAATTGCATATGTGGGGTTTGAGTCGGGTTATGATCCCTTATTAAAGAAAGTAAACAAGCATGCTACTAAAGCTGAATATATTGAAGCTTCCAAAAAATTATTTAAAGCTAATATAACTTTATCTGCAACATTTATTAATGGACTTGGAGGTACCAATCAACCTGAACTTTCAGAAAAACATGCCAAAGAGTCTGCAGATTTAGTAAATAAAATTTGCCCAAAGGATGATAGAATATGGTATATTGCATTCCTATCCCTTATGATACCCCCTGGGACTGTGATTTACGAGAAACAAAGTAAAGGCCAATTTAAAGAAATGAGTTCAGCAGAGATCCTTCAAGAATTAAAAACATTCATCAAAAACATTAGTTTTGATAATAAAAATTCCAATTGTATCTTCAGATCCAATCATGCTAGCAATTATTTACCCATTAAAGGAGTTCTGGTAAAAGATAAAGAAAAGATTTTAGAAGTGATAAATTATGGATTAACACATCCAGAAATTCTGAGAAATGAGTTCTATCG
>JBHLPZ010000266.1:0-3832 GCA_048885325.1 Candidatus Odinarchaeota archaeon | reverse complement strand
TATTTCTGGTTTGAATTTTTTAGGTATAAAATTATTATCACAATAACTAAAACTGCCTCTAAACCTTCTCTAAATGCTAGAAATATCGGGACTGCTAGATCAATAATCGAATATATCATAAACCTATCAAATATTTTTCTTAGTTACCAAGAATTATATATGAAAAGATTATAAAAATTTTAGGTTTATCTAATATAAGTATTTTTTTAGTTATAAGTAAAAAACCTTATATTGCTTATATAAAAATTTATTACCCAAAGTTCAATCTTTAACTAATAAATAAAAGCTATGACTTCTATATTCAATCTGTTTTTTTAAAAAGTTAAAATTGCGATCTTTTCTGATTTTAATAATTCAAAAACATTATCAAATTTCCTAGTAATTGTTACCTCATTTTAAACATCACAAAATTCGGGTTCATTAATAGAGACTAATTGTAGAGTGGATTCAATAATATTATATTTGTTACTCAAATAACTATTAATCTTAGAAACTAAAGCTCCTTGATTATTATTGAGGTCTTTATCATTTAATTTGATATATGCTGAAAATACTAACATATCTGGAGTAATAGTCCATAAATGAACATTAAATAAGTCAATAATTTCTTGAAAATTTTCTTTTAAATCCTTACTAATGATATCGATATTCATTCCTTTTGGAGTCATTTCTAACAAAATTCTTATAGATTCCCGTAAAACACTCCAAGCCCAGTAAAGAATTAGAATAGATATTCCTAAACTAACTAATGGGTCAAGGATGTTTAATCCAGTGTAATAAATTATGATTGAAGCAACAACAATTCCTATCGATGATGCTGCATCAGCAATCATATGATAAAATACACTTTTTACATTCAGATTTTTACCTTGACTTCCGCGTAAAATAATAACACTTGTAATATTAACACTCAATCCAATTAAAGCAATAATGAACATATAAAATCCAAAAACTTCTTCAGGGTTAATAAACCTAAGAATAGCTTCATAAATCATTATTCCAACTACAGGTAAAAGAAAGAGACCATTAATAAATGCTGCTAGAACTTCTGCGCGAAAAAGACCAAATGTTTTATGATGACAAGGAGGTTTTCTTGCTATCAAAATAGCTAATAAGCTTATTCCAATCGCAAAAGAATGGGTAAACATATGACCTGCATCACTGAGTAAGGCGATGCTGTTAGTCATTAGACCCCCAATTATTTCTAAAATCATAACTGTGGATGTAATAAATAAGGATAAGAGCAATCTTTTCTTTTCTACAGAACGAAATTGGAATAAATGTTGAGAAAATGCATTTTCACTCAAAATTTTTCACATAATCTTTTTCTAATTAAAACTAAATCAAATAAATCTAATAAATTATGAGGGACTAATTGATCTTTTAGTTGCAAATTCAAGAATTATTTCTTGGCTTTAAAAATAGAAAAAAAACATTATTAAAAATTGTCTTTGAATATATCAAAAAATAGGATAAAAGAAGCAGAAGAAACTGGAGCAGATTATCTAGTTGGCATCTATCTATTGTGTTATAGAAATAGTTCTGATATAATTGATCCTCTCAATTCAAATATTAAAATGATAAATCTTAAAATCTTAAATTCTCTATTTTGAGAAAATTACTAATCGTTATGTGAATTCAAAGGGGATTTAATAATTATTATTTGCATTTTTTTAGGTTTTGTCGTCATTATACTATTTGAGTAAAAAACTTTAAATATATATATCAGACATATAAATTACAATTAATTTTCTTATCAAAAAGGTCTAAATTACGGTCAAAAAGCGATCGAGATTGGACATTAAGTTTTTAAGCTTTTTACCCCTTTCGATGTTAGGCGTTACTTTTTACACTTTTCGCATGAAGAGTAATTCACCTTATCGAGTGTTTTTTAATATATTGAAGAGGGTAATAGTTAAAATCTTCATTAAAAAGGCGATCTCTAAAAATTATAACTTAAAAAGATTAAATTGAGGTGAATGGTTTTGAAGCGACGTTTTAAAATAGTAATCTCTATTCTCATTGTTGCTATTTATATTGCCAGTTTTTTTATTATACTAAACATATTAAATCAAAACCCCTCTGAATCATGGTATTTTGAGAGTAGTGCAGAAGAATCGTTTGGATATATTGCAATTTCTGCTAATGGAAACTATTGCGTAGCGGGAAGTAACAAGGGAATATATTATTTCAATAATTCTAGTCATGAACCGCTATGGTTTTATAGTTTAGATTATGAACTTGCGTCTCTCGCGTTTTCTTCCAATGGTGAATACATAGTTGCAGGAACTAGAGATAAAAAGTTATATTTCTTCCATAATTCTTCTTCAACGCCATTATGGAGTTTTACAACCAGCTATTCCATATTATCTCTAGATATTTCTTCCAATGGGAGCTATTTCGCAGCAGGTTGCAGTAACGGTGAGACTTACTTATTTAATAAATCCAGCTCCACACCTCTTTGGACAAATCTGGTACCCAGCTCAACTGGTGTGGGAGATTTAGCAATTTCATCTAATGGAAATTATATTATTACCGGATGTGGTGGTGATGGTATTTATTGGTATGAGAGAACGAATTCTACCCCCATAAGTCATACAGAACAAGGGGGTGATTGGGTAGCAATAAGCTCGGATGGAAATTATACGGTTTCAGCCAGGGGGGGAGTGATTTATCTCTATAATAACTCGAGATCTTCTCCAGTATGGCTTTATGACCTTTATGGCGGGGGTAAATGGTTAGATATGTCTTCTGATGGAAAATATATCGTTACAACATCTATGGATGGTTACATCTACTTATTTGATAGATCCAGTTCTATTCCTTTATGGCAATATAAAATTAATGTTCCATTATCAGTATCAATATCATCAAACGGTGAATATATAGCTGCAGCAGATCTAGACAACACATATTTTTTCAATAGATCCAGTAACAATCCATTATGGTCGAGGCAATATGGTGGAGAAGAAGTAGCTATTTCGTCTGATGGAGGGTTTTTAGCAATGATAAGTGGCTCAAAAGTCTTAATTTTCAATACTGTTGAGCCTCCTACGACAATTTTGGGCTTTTCTTCCACTTATTTATATATTCTGATAGGTGGTATAGTTGGTGTTATAATTATAGTGATATTGATTGTTTTTATTATTCGAGGGAAGAAACTTTGGGTAAAGGGCCTTCGAGTATTCATTAGCCATGCTTTTGATGATTTTAATAAATACAGGATTGCTGAAGTGGCTAAATATTTGAAATCTCACCCCGAAATCTCTCATGTCTACTATTGTGAAGAGGATCTTACCGGCAATATTGACGATTGGATGCTTAAAACAGTTCCACGATGTCAGATTTTGATTTTTTTCTCTTCTGAACGTTCTCTAAATTCGCAAGATTGTATAAACGAATTAAAATTAGCTCGAAAATTCAATATAGAGGTTATTCCTGTTCTGGGAGTTAATTTAAAGTGGGAGGATCTGGAAAAAGTTAATATTAATCGAGAACTAGGGCAAGAGTTTGATCCTATGGAATTTGAAAAGTTTAAAGAAAATATATACAAATACCTCGTAAAATTTGCAAGTGATTTAAAGAAAGAAATTTCTGAAAAGAAAAGCAAGAAAACTGTAAAAAGATAATTTAATTTTATTTTTTTTCTTTTGAGAAAATTAATTTTTACTCATAATTATTCACATTACCTATTACTAATTAAAATTAAATCAAATATATCTAATAAAATGACTGTTCATTAAATAAAAAAATAAGATAAGAAGCAAAAAAGAAAATTGTAATTAAATTTTATTAGTATTTATTTTACTGCCTTAAAATACATACACTAGAC
>JBHLPZ010000265.1:0-3851 GCA_048885325.1 Candidatus Odinarchaeota archaeon | reverse complement strand
GAAACCGCGAAATGATTATATTATAATATAATAGTAAAAAGAAAAAAAATATATATTGATTTATCACAATTAATAATATAAATATGTAAAATTGAAAAATAATATTAAAATAGGTCTCATCATGGATGTAATTGATTTAAAGATCTTGGAAGAGTTAAAAGAAAATAGTAGAATTTCTTTTAATGATATAAGTCAGAGGGTTGGAAAAACAGAAGCAACAGTAAGGCGCCGAGTTAAGAAACTAGAAGATGAAGGTATAATTAAAAAATATACAATTGAATACACAATTAATTCTAAACCAAAAACACGAGCAACAGTAAAAATCGAACCTGATTTTAAAGAAATAAAAACTATTATGAAAGAATTAATAGAAATTGAAGAAATTACCGATATCTGGAGATTAAGTGGAGATTGTGGACTTTTTATTAAAGTAGAAATCCCATCAATAGAACAGTTTAATCCCTTAATAGAAGAGAAGATTTCACAAATTAAGGGAGTAAAAATTATGGAAACTTGTTTTATTACTGATATAATAAAATAAAATCTTTATTTTACCTTTTTTTAAATGTATTGATAGTCAATTTATAAAATGGAATTATTTAATCTTGAAAATTCAATATAAAGAAGCTAAAAATATTATAACTAAAAGCAATATTCCAAGTATAGATTTTGTAATTAATCCTTATATTGGTTGCCAGCATGGATGTATTTACTGTTATGCTGAATTTATGAAGAGGTTTACTAATCACAAAGGCGAAAAATGGGGTCAGTTTTTAGATGTAAAAACTTACGATTATGATAAAATAAAACCTCAGCGATACAATGAAAAAAGAATTTTATTAAGTTCCGTAACAGATCCTTATATCCCTTTGGAATTAAAGTATCAAAATACCAGAAAAATATTAGAAAAACTCGTTGGAACGGAGGCTGAAATTTCTATTCTTACTAAATCTAAATTTGTTGTAAGGGATATTGATTTATTCAAGAAATTTGAAAATATTGAAATTGGTATTTCAATAAATACATTAGATAAAGAACTCGCTAAAATAATTGAACCCGGGGCATCTAGACCATTAGAACGATTGAATGCATTGAAAGAAATTCATAAAAATAATATTAAAACATACACCTTTATTTCCCCCTTTTTTCCAGAATTAACAGATTTTCAAGAAATTATTGAATTAGCATTTGATTATTCAGATAGTTTTATGTTTGAAAACTTAAATTTTCGCCCACATAATATTCCTCGTATTATGAACATAATAAAGGCTCGGTATCATAAATTATTACCAATATATCAAGATTTCAGGGTTAATCATTCACGGTGGGATATCATAGAAGAGAGAATTAAGGGTTATTGCTTAAAGAAAAAGATTTCTGATTTTAAAATAGAATTTCATCATGGAGGATTTTCTAAAAGTTAAAAATTAATCTTCCATAGCTTCAAATGTCCACATACTAAAGAATTTATTTCTTAAATCTTCAGCAAGGCTAGGATCTACTACATTCATGCAAGCAAAGATTTGATATGGTTTAAGTGGATTCTGTAACTTGAACATAATTCTCTTTCTATCAAAGATGTCAAAATATGTTGGAGTTCTATGATAAATATACTTCATTTCAAATTCTGGCATTTCTGTTGATAAACCATATATATCTTCCTGTAATTTTCTTATTTCATAAAATGTTTTAGCATTTTCTTGTTTTTGTTGTTCAGTAAGCGGACGCTCATCATATTCAAAAGACCATAAATCTTTAACTCTTACACCTCTATCAACGGCTTTTTTGAGAGGATCATAAATTAATCTCGCATGGGGTAATACTTTTATAGTGCTTTTATTAATAAATTCATTAAATATAATTTCTTCCTGCGCTTCGTTTATGAATTTAACATATAATGAGAGAATTGATTTCGTTCCAAAAGCAGTGGACCAAAAAAGTTTTGAAGGTTCTTTTTGAACGAGTACATCTGAATTATACAATGTTGATTCTAATATTTTAGCCCTATCATATAAATATCCAATTTTTCGTTTGTTTTCATTAGATTGAAAATTAATTACATTATCTAATGCTTTATTTAAAGATAAAGCTTTATACTTTTTAGGTCGAGATTCAATAATTTCAATTAATCCTTTATTCTTTAAATCCTCTAATACTTCATATATTCTACCACTTGGTACATCGGATTCAGATGATAGATCTTTAGCAGTAGGAGGATTCGATTTAGAGGATACCAAAAGTGTTATATAGGCATTGATTTCATAAGTCGAAAGATTTGCATCCTTCAAAAATTCCTTTAGATCTTCCATCAAATCTTTAACCATCATTAATCATATATATTAGTTTCAACTTAAAACTAGTTTTTTTTGATCGGATAAAGTTTTAAGTCTTTGGATTAAATTTGTATTTGAAGAATCAACTCCTTTCAGGTTAGAAAATGCGAATAAATGATTTAAAAGATATATCCTCAGAAATACTAATCAAAGAAAAATATGATATTCCCTTAAAAACCCAGAAATTCATATTACAAATGTGTTGGGCCCAACATGATGGACAATGGTTTTTAAAATCGAAAAGAAGGGTTGGGATTGAGAAAGCAAATAATTTAAATCAAGAAGTAATACATTCTGTGGGAAAAATCGAGGCACGTCATATTTCAAATGCTTTAGGAATCCGAAAAGGAGTCATCAAATCAATTCCAGAATTATTTAAAATTTTTAATACAATTATGGAAGTTCTAATACCAAAAGTAATGAAATTCAAATTTTTTATTAAATCTGAAAATGAAGGGGTTGCTATTGTTGACAAATGTTTCATCTGGAAGGAAGTTCAAAGATCTAAAAAAGAAGAAGAATATGTATGTGCTTGTAATTATCGACATAGAGGATGGTTAGAAGCATTAGATATTAATGGAGAAATAATACCAGAAAAAAGAATTTCAAAAGGAGATGATATTTGTAAATTTCGTTTTAAGATATCATTATGAACTCAAATCAAAGAATCACATGTGATAGAATTTATGAATATAAGTGAAGAAATGAAAGAAAATATAAAAGAACAATTAGGATATAATGATGAGGAATTAAGGATTTATCTTGATAATCCCAGAAATGTTGATGTTCTTTCGAAATCATTAAAATTATTGGGTAAAACTATAATAGCTGAGGTCATAGAATCTCATGGTTGTAATAGCCAACATAAAGTAGGAGATAAGTTTTATTTTGATGGGGCAGGTAATTTGCTTACTAAATTATGTCCTAAGAAAATATGTATCTACGCGCTATCTGAATTAGATAAATTAATTCATTCTGCCAATGAATTATTATTAGCGGGTATAGATCCTAATGAAATGCGGTTTAAACAAGCAAGCTGTTTTGATACTGGTGTGAAATGTGGTGGATGGGGAAATATTATTATGGTGCTAAAAGTGGTAGATAGAAATAAAATAAGATTCTAATTTTTTTTTACAATTTTTAAACTCAAACAAAATCGGTCTCTAAGAGTTAAAAATCTGCCATAAAAACTACTTTATGTATCTTTTTAATTTATAAACAATTCAATAATAAAATCTCTTTCTTTTATAATAATTAAAAAGAGAATAAAGATCACTATGTCAATTAAAAAAGGCGAGATAATAAAAGTTGAATATGAAGGACGGTTAGATGACGGTACAATCTTTGATAGCACTGAACTAAATGAGGGAATACCTTTAAAATTTGAAGTTGGAGCTGGACATATCATACCTGGTTTTGATAATGCAATGATTGGTAAAAAGCTAGGTGATGAGTTTTCAATCGAACTTCAACCTTCAGAGGCATATGGAGAATTTAATCCACAATTAAAACACAAAA
>JBHLPZ010000264.1:0-3931 GCA_048885325.1 Candidatus Odinarchaeota archaeon | reverse complement strand
ATGATGTGCTAAATAAAATTTTAAATAGCTTAATGGACAATGGTATTATTGTGGGAGTTCCTAGTAGAAGAACGGGCATTATGGTCTATCGTTTAATGCCAATGTGGCCTGGAATTTTCGAATATCAATTTCTTAGGGGAACTTCAACAGAAAAGGATAAAAAAAAAGCACAGCTTTTTGAAGAATTATTTAAAGAATTAAGAGAAGGAACTCAAAAGAATTATGAAGGTATAGTTGAACAATTTAAGAATGCTCCAGCATTAGATCGAATTATTCCTGTAGAAAAACAGATAGAGGTGGGGGGTGAGGGAATCATGCCTTATGAAGAAATACAACAAATTATCAATGAATATGATAACATCGCTTTAGCAAATTGTTACTGTCGACAAGAAAAAGATTTGGTAGATGATCCATGCAAATTACATGCACCAAAACAAAACTGCTTCTTTTTCGATAAAAGTGCTCAATTCGTTATCAAACATAACTTTGGGAAGCCAATCTCGAAGGATGATGCGTTAAAGATTTTTAGAGAAGCTGAAGATTATGGTTTGGTTCATAAAGTGTTTCATGTTCATTTAGATACAAATCGTGGATTAGAAGCAATATGTAACTGCTGTAAATGTTGTTGTGGACCATTTCGTTTGTACTATCAAGGAATTGCGCCTTTACATACTATATCATCTTACTTAGCTGTGATTAATGAAGAATATTGTGTAGGATGTGGGACTTGTGTTGAAAAATGTCCTATGGAAACAATTGAGTTAAGTAATTCAACAGCCCGAGTAAATGAAAGAAAATGTATAGGCTGTGGAGTATGTACTCATCATTGTCCTGAAAATGCAATTAAACTCAAAAGAACAGGACTTAGGGACGTATTTATACCCCCTATTCAAAGTACCTAATGGAAAATTAAAATATTGAAAAAATTAATTATACAATCAAATTTCCTTTATCCATAATTATACGAGACCGACCATTTGTATAAAATATTTCTACTGTTGGTTTATCAACCAAAAAGTCCTGATGTTGTGCTGAATTATTTGCTACTATACCTGGATAATCCATATTATTGCCAAACGCAACATGTATCGCATTACCTACTTTTTCAGCTTCAAGAAATTGCTCAACTAATCTAGCCTTAGGATTAAGTCCAAAAGCAAATTCTCCTACATATTTTGCCATCTCATCAACGGCCTGTGTTTCTTTAACTCTTTCAAGAACTTTTTTATCCTCACTTTCAATACTCTCAACACGACCGTCCTTAACCTCTAAGGTAATTTTCTTTTCTATTGGACCTATTCCACCAATTGCCATTTCACATACCAGAGTTCCTTGCATTGAGGTTTCAATAGGTCCTATAAGAACTTCACCAGTAGGTAAATTCATCCATTTCATTAATTTCCAATCAATAAATGTATCTGAAAACCAGGTTCTATTTTTAACACTTAACTCGAAATTGGAACCATTTGGTGCTTTAACCTTCACTGATTCTGCATCCTGTAGTATGGTTAATAATCTTCTGGCATTATTTTGCATTTTAATATATTCTTCCTTATTTAATGATAAAGCTCCTTTTGTTAACATATCCATAGTTATACCTGGACAGTGTCCCAACCGTGAAAGTTTCTTTCGAGTCTCTAATTGAATTATCTTAATTCGAAAAGGTGTTTCTTTACTAGTATCTCTAAAAATATTGATAAAAATATCTGGTTTATAAGTTGAGTTTAGCATTTCCAATAGATTAGCAGGTATATCTGTTCTAAATAACTTTTCTTCCGTTTTTAAAATAACTAAACGAGTCCAAAGCCCTAAATCAATTGCTCCATTTGCGAAAGCTTGTCCTACTTCTTTTTTTTTATCATCGGAAATTATTAATATAGATTCACCTGGTTTAGCTTCTAGAACATAAAGAAGAGCATTTGATGCTGCAATATTAGAATCCATAATCTTAACCTTCTCTAATCTTTATAAAATTTAGCTAATTAGAATGATTATTTGAATTTAGAATCTTATTAAAATTTAAAGATATTTAATAAAAAAATCATTAACTTTTATTAATTTATTAGTTCGGAGCTCCATAACTAGCCTTACACAATTAATTGCTGCAATTAGTTTATTATCGGATTCCCTAAATATCTCATGGTGAAAGGTTACCGAAGAATTCCCAATTTCTGTTATTTGGGTCTCAACTATTACAAAATCCCCAAATCCTACAGAACCTTGATAAGTAATATCAACTTTTTTAACACCAAACACATATCCTTCTTGAACAGTATCCTCTATTCTTTTAGGAGCAAGTAAGTGATTCATAAAACTGACAAAACCATCATCAAAATATACCAAATAATTTTTAAAATGTACTATACCCATTGCGTCCGTATCATTAAAACGTACTTTTACTCTGGTTTTATCTTTAATTTCTAATACTTTTGACATGAATTTAGGTTCCATACTCTTCATCTCTACTATAACATTGTTAAATTGCTACTTTTTTAATTTTTTTCTGAAAATGACCATCAATTGCATCTTTTATTCCATCTTTCCATGAGTATATAGGGATAAAGTTATATCTATTTATTATTTTATCATTTGAATAATGACATCCAAATCGAGAGAAACCTAATATTAACAAATATTGTTTATCGTTCCAACTTTTCAAGCAGCTTAATAAAGGTTTATATTGCTTAATTAATTCAACTTTTAACTGTTTTGCATACTCTTCTATTAATTCACTCCAAGTAACTTCGAAATCAGTACAATTAAAAACCTCGCAATATGGATCATCTTGGATTATTTTAGCAAGAATTGGACCTAGATTTTTAATATTAAGAGTAGAAAATTTTCGATCCTTTCTACCACAAAAGAAAAAATTGCCTTGAAGTAGTTTAGGAATGATTGTAGGAGAGAGATAAGTGTCACCTTTACCTAAAACAGGAGGAAGTCTTAATATTGTATAGTTTAATCCACTTTTTTCAATATATCGTTCTGCTTTTGCTTTTGATTTCATATAAGGAAGACTAAGAATCCCTAAAGTTCTCTTTGTTTTCTCTTCAGAACGGTTTTCCCCCAAAAGTTTATAACCATAAGCAGAAATAGAGCTAATGAATAAAAAGTGTTTACATTTATGGTTTACAGCCCAATTACAAATGTATTTTGTACCTTTAGCATTAACAGACATTATTAACTTTTTTGGAACAGATTGATCCACTATTCCAACGGTATGAATAATAATATCAAAAGTTTTATCTGGTAATTTTTCAAAATCTTGCTTTTTTCGAAAGTCAATTTTTACTTCATAATCATCAGGTTCTCTCAGATTATAAACAGTTCCATATACCTTATATTGATTATCTAAAAAATAATTTTTTAAATATGAACCGATAAACCCATCTGTACCGGTAATTAAAATCTCATTATTCAATGTTAGCTTATATTTTTTAAACCTCTAGGTTGAGATACATAATTTCAGATAGTTATTAAATTAGAGTTTTTCCTATAACACTTTTATGAGGCGACCTTCCTATCATTTTTAATAATGTAGGTACAATATCAGTTATTTTGCAATGAGATACTTCTCTTTGAGGGATTTCATTAGATCCTGCTATTATTAGAGGTACAACAGCGCTCCTCCTTAAACCAATGTCATGTAAATAATAACTGCTACGTCTCTCCCGTCCATGCCTAATATTATAAGCGGTTTTCCCTTTAGTGCTTATGATAATATCAGCACTTCGGGGATTTTTGAAATGCCTTATTAATAGATCTGGATATAACGGATAGTCAACTTCGTATGTAGCCTCTAACCATTCGTCAATTGAATGATATTTATTATCCAATAATTTAGTTGCTAGGCTATCTTCGGAATATCCAAAAATATCCTCATTTTGATTTTCAGAGACATATTTAGTTTTAAGATCTTTAGAATTTCCCC
>JBHLPZ010000263.1:0-3913 GCA_048885325.1 Candidatus Odinarchaeota archaeon | reverse complement strand
TCTCCAAAATTTGGTTTTACAATTGCTGGGAAATATAAAGGTAAATCGATAATTTTATCATTTGGTTTTATGAAAATTGCTTCTGGGACAGGAATCTCTAATTCTTTAGCAATCCCTCGAATTAATGATTTATCATAACAAAATGCAAGACATTGAGGTCCAGAACCTGTGTAAGGAATATTTAAAATTTCTAATAGAGCAGGCACATGTAATTCTTTTCTAGCGTCATTTAAAAAGCCTTCATCACATAAATTAAAAACATAATCTATTTTTCCTTTCAATTTTTCTGCATCATTAATTAAAGTATCATGATTGCTTAAGTAAGAGAAATAATATCCTTTTAATTCTTTTAAAGCTGCTTTTAATTGGTCTATTGTATACAGATCATCATCATCAAAAAGATTAGATGGTTTAAGAGTATCCGGTTTATTTGGGTCACCAAATATCACAACAATTTTCTTTTCAGTTGGTGATAATTTTCTTTTAATTTCAGTCCATTCTTTTTTAACTACAGCACTTACTATAATCCTCCTTTCCATCATACCTAAATCTTGTTGTCTTTGTGAATCAGGTGTGATAGTACCATGAAATTTAATATCACTAAAGCCTAATTTTTCTAAGATTTCAGAAATACTTTTTTTAGAATATAGTCTTTCAGCATAAAATTGATCTACTAATACTCCTTTATTTACATGGTTTATTACTTCCCGCGAAATAAGTCTTTGTTTATCTAGAGATAATGACCGTTCGCGGCAAACAAAATAATTTTTATCAATCCATTCCCAAGAATGAGATTGAAAATTATCTTTTAAATATTCTCCATCGGTTAGATCAATTAAAATTTTTCCCCATGGTTTTAAAGTGCGAAATGTCTGTTTTAAAACTTGATAATCATCTTTAATAGATTCAAAGTAACCAAAACTATTACCCAGTATCATAATAATATCAAAAGAATCTGGAGGATAAGGCAATTTACGTGCGTCGCCCTCACGAAATTTACAAATTAATCCTAAATTTTTAGCATTTGTTTTAGCCTTTTGTATTAAATATCTTGATCGATCTAATCCCTCAATATTTTCAAAACCCCGTTTAGCTAATTCAATTGTATGTCTACCTTGACCACAACAGAGATCTAAAATATAATGATCTGGGCGTATTCCTAATACTTTGGAGAAAAAATCAACTTCAAAGGAGGTGATTTTTTGATCTTCAACCACATCTCCATCGGTTTTTAAATAATAAGCATTAAAGATCTTTTTCCACCAATCTTCTTTAACAAATTCTTCCAAATTAGAAACAGGTCCAAGGCAAATAGATTTTGAATCCTCTTTTCCATTTTCTATAGACTTTTTCTTACCTATATTAGTTTCTCTTAATGTCATCTTAAATTGCTATTTTTCAGTAAGTAATTTATATAAATAGGGACAAAAAATATGTTTATACCAAAAAGGAACTTTTTCATTTTATAAAGAAAATCTCGAACAATTTTAATGTTTAATTTATTTAGCATTTATTATTTTTTCTTTTTTGGTATTTTGGTTCAATATTTAATTATAAACCTTAATAATTTTTTAAAGATTATTTGAATGTAGAAATAGCAAATAATCTATTTAAACTTTTTCATATTCTTTAATTAGAGAATAATATTATTAAAATTATATTTATTCTTAAGCTTTTATACCTTAATTTAATGTTTAGGAAAAAAAGAAGTCAAAAGAGAGGTATTACCCTTTCCAATATTATATAGTTAAGCATTTTTTTCCTAAAATCTAAATATTGGAACAAAAACAATGGTTTTATATTTTGTTATATTAGAAAATAATAATTTTATTAATTATACTTCACTTTTTAGGAGTTAAATGGAATATTTAGTATAATTTAAGAAATCAACTGCAATATCATGTTAAATAAGGAATCAATTCTTTCAATTAGTAAAAGATATGAGTCAAATGTATTTTGTCATAAATATATGCTTTATAATGATTTGATTCATTATTTAGAAGAAGTAATTCTTATGAATTATTTTATAAATTAAAAACATTTATATATTATTTTTATTTCTAATGGTACTTGAATATCTATATTATTTATAATAATATTAAAAATAATCTAAAAAGGAGCTGATAAAAGTGAATATTGAGTATGAAATAGGATTAAAAAAAGATGAAGAAGATGAAGATTGGGACGAAGATGAGGATACTGATGAAGATGAAGATTGGGATGAAGATGAGGATTTTGATGAAGATGAAGATTGGGACGAAGATGATTATTGATTAATTTAAAAAAAAACGTTGATAATCAAATATTAATCAAATTTAAATTTTATTCAAAGATTCTTGTTTTAGAAAAAAAAGTCAATAGTATGGAAAATTTTGAGAATGTATGTCGAAATTAGATAATCCAAAATATCTAGCAATTCTAATATTAATTGGAGGAAAAAGTACACGCTTTGGTACAGAAAAAGCAGTGGTAGAATTATTTGGAAAGCCCTTAATTTTACATCAAATAGAAATTTTATCTAAAGCTGATCAAAATATCTTTGCCGTTGCTCACTCGGATGAACAAATATTTTACTATAAAAAGGAAATTGAATTTCCAAGAGAAATTACGTTTATTGTTGATGATCGCGAGATATTTAACCATCCTAAAATTTATAAACCGATGTTAGGAATTTACTCGGGTTTTAAGGAATTGTTGAGACAAGGTTTCGAAAAGGCATTTGTTTTGTCTTGCGACATGCCTTTAATCAAGCCAGAAGTCATTGAATATATGATAAAGCAATCTGAGGGTTATGAATGTGTAATGCCAAGATGGGAAAATGGATTTTTAGAACCTTATTTTGCAATATATTCTGTAGAGAAAGGTTTTCAAAAAGCAAAGGAAATTCTCACGACTGAGAATTATGGAATACTTAACTTGATCGGCGAAAACTGGAATATCAATTATATTTCTGTTGAAGAAAAAATCCAACCCTTGGATAAAAATTTACTAAGTCTAATCAATATCAAAGGACCAATAGATTTAGTGAAGTTAACGAAATTATATCAATAGCTACCTCGATAAACTTGGAAAGAAGGATTATACTTATGCTGATGCAACAAAACATCTCATCAGACACTTTATTAATTTTAATATTAATAATATTATCTCTAATCGCATCAGTAATTTTAATAAAATCAATAATCGAAGAATTAAAACAGCCTTTATTTGAACAAGAAGTGTTGATATTCATATTAGGATTTATTTTAATTCTAATAATATCATTGATTATCGCTTTAACTATGTAGTTTTAACACATTTTATGGTGATTTTATTATTTTAAGTATTTTAATTGTTCTCGGATGCTTCATTGGAGTTATAATCCTCATTATTACTGAAAAGTTGAATAGAGCAGTTGCTGCTTTATCTGGAGCAATTATTGTTTATTTTGTTTTAATTTTTATAGAAAAATTGGATTTTAAAATAATTTTTGAACTTCTTTTCAGTTCTGAAGGAGAGGGTTTTGTTAACCTTCACTCATTAATTCTTATTATAGGGATGATGTTTATAGTACAAATTTCAAATGAAGCAGGTTTATTTCAATTTTTAGCGTTAAATCTCATAAAAATCTCAAAAGGCAAACCTGTTTACTTATTATCAATATTTTGTTTAATTACAATTTTGATTTCAGCAATACTTAATAATATTCTCACTGTTATTATTTTAATTCCACTCACAGTAACAGTCTCGCGTATATTAAATATAAACCCTTCACCATATATACTAACACAAGCTATTTTAGTGAATGTGGGTGGCACTCTTTTTACAATTTCATCAATCCCTAACATTTTAATCAGTTCATATGCCCAAATTTCTTTTATTGATTTTTTTTTTAAATGTTGGTATAATATCTTTATTGATATTTGTTTTTAAA
>JBHLPZ010000262.1:0-4010 GCA_048885325.1 Candidatus Odinarchaeota archaeon | reverse complement strand
TTTATTATGTGACTGGTGAAATTTAACCAATTCCTGAATGTTAATATTTGCTACACCATCTCCGTAGGTAACCATATTTATATCGGGATCTAGATAGTTCTCAACTCTTTTTATTCGTCCTCCCTTTAGTGTATCCACTCCAGTATCTACCAAAGTGACTTTCCACTTTAAATCGTCTTCCTTATTATAAAATTCAATGTTATGATTAGAAAGATCTATCATGAAATCATTATTTTTTACATCATAATTAAAGAAGTATTCTTTGATTATGTTAGCTTTAACCCCCAAACATATTATAAAATCATTAAAACCATAATAAGAATAGATTTTCATGATATGCCATAGAATCGGTCTATTCCCAATTTTAACCATTGGTTTAGGAATTGTTTCAGTTAAATTACCAAGTCTACTTCCCCAACCACCTGCTAAAATTATAACTTTCATTATTTCTCAATTAGTATTTAAATTGTTTCTACAGCTATATTTTCATGTAATTTCAATATCTATATTAAATATTGTCATGTAAATTTTATAAATAAATCCTCAAGTGATATCTCTTGTTCTTTTATTGATAGAACGTTGTATTTACTTAGAATTTGTAAAAAATCTTTAAAATAGTTTCTTGATTTCAATGAGATAACCAAACCATTTTCTATCTCCAAAAGGTTAGTTATAAATTCTTTTTGGTTTAATTCTGATTTCAATTTACTTTTATTTTCCATTATCTCTACATCAAAATTAATTTCTGTTTGTTCAAGCCTTTTAATATCCTCTTTAGTTCCAACTTTTAAAATTTTTCCATGATTGATAAACGCTATTCGATTACATAATTTTTCTACGACACTCATATCATGGCTCGTTAAAAATATTGTTTTATCTAATGATTTTAGTTTTTCTACCACAAAATTTATCGATTTTACATCTAAACCTAGAGTTGGTTCATCCAAAAATAGTATTTGTCTATCTAAAATTATTGTTTTTAGTAAAGCAAGTTTCATTTTCATACCGCTAGAATAATTTTCTACATACTCATTAAGCCATTTGTCTAATCCAAAATCTTTTGCCAGGCTATTTATCCTATCTTTATAATCTTTAATTAAATATAATTTACAGAAAAACTTTAGATTGTCATAACCAGTAATTCTATGATATAGCATTTCATTCTCTAACATAAGTGCCACTTTTAATTTTGCTCGTTTTGGGTTTTTAACAATATTAATCCCATCTATCAGTGCATACCCGCTAGTGGGTGAAATTAAAGTTGTAAGTATTGAAACCATTGTTGTCTTCCCTGCCCCATTTGGTCCTAAAAATCCAAAAATCTCTCCTTCATTAATAGAAAGGTTGACTTTATTTAAAGCAGCAATACCTCGCTTATCTTTTTTTAACTTATATATTTTTGTCAAATCAATGGTTTCTATTATTCTTGTCGGCATTTTATTTAATATCCCACGATACCATATTTTTTATATATGAAATTAAAAGTTTTGACACCAATAATACATAATATCACAGTAAATATAATTAAAACAAGGAAATAAGAATAGTATGTGCTAATTGTGAGAACTACATTATCTTGAATCCAGGACACTCGCAAGAAATCAAAAATATAATAAAGCGGGTTTAAATTTATAATGTCTTGAACAAAGTTTGGAAACAATTCAAAGGGGTATGTAATACAACTAAGCCAAAAAACTATATTAATCAGGAACATTAACAATCTCCAAACGTTTTCATTGGATATAGCAAAAACTCCAAATATTAAACCTATACCACTAAATATTAACGTAATAAGAAAATATATACAAATAATAAATAGAAGTGTACCAAATGAGATTGGAGAATAAATATAGCAAGAAACTATAAAAATAATAAAAGGTGCAGAAATTAATATAAGGTGTGAAAAGAAAATTCCAAATAGTAGATTATATCGATTCAATGGAGCGATTATCAAACCAGGAAGAGTTTTCCAAAATTTCTCATTACGAATCTGGTTTGGATATTCTGAAAGAATTCCGCGTAAAAGGAAGAGATTATATGCTATAAACTGAAAAACAAGATAATTTTCTGCTGTCCAAGGACCAATACTTGATTTTAATTCAAAAAACTGTCCAAAAATGATAAGAGGCATTAAAATAGAAATAATTGGGCTTATATAAGCAATGATAATTTGAAATTTAAACCTTAAATGTAATTTTATATTTTTTTCTGTTAAAGAAGCGATTTGTAATAAATTATTTCTGATAGTTCTACGCGAAATCATCTTCATTTTTTTATAACTCATAAATGATATCTTATAGTTAACAACTATTCTTCAACAATCTTTTAGAAGAAAGGAAACTATCCTTTAAAAATAAAATTTATTTTTGAATTAAAGATTTCTGATTTATACTGTTTTTAACTTTTCAATAACCATATTTGGCTCTACCGCATTTATAATTGCACTCGCGCTTGTTAAAATATCTGCTTTTAGTAACTTTTTAGCAGTTTCAGGATTGATACCCCCATCAACATCTATTAGAAAATTATATTTATGCTTGTATTTTGCCAATTTTTCAATCTTATAAATAGTCTCTGGAATAAACTTCTGACCAGACCAACCTGGATTAACTCCTAAGACTAAAATGATATCTAATAAAGACAAATATTCTAAAATGTCTGAAATTTTAGTACCGGGATTTATTACTAATCCTACTTTTTTATTGTATTTTTTAACTTCTTCAATAACACTGGTAATATCTGTATCTATTTCAAAGTGAAATAGAAAAGCATAAACATAATCAATAATCGCATTAATGTAATTTAATGGGTCAATCACCATAAGGTGAGCTAATATTGGTATTTTAAATTCTTCCTTAATAACTTTAAAAATTTCTAAATTCAAATTTACATTATCTACAAACTTACCATCCATAACATCAATATGAATGAAATCTATGTCTTTTAAATCTTTTAAAATGTCTGGATTAAAATCGTCTTTAGCATGGATAGATACTGCTACTTTCTTCATGATTCTTTTATATTTATATGATTAGATTTTAATTTAAAAATTGGTTTTCAGCATTAATTTTATTTCTTCAATTATTTTTTCTTTATTTAAGCTGAAAAAGTTTAATAAGTCTTCTCTATTTCCTGAAGAACCAAATGAGTTTTCTACTCCAATACATTTTATCTTTATAGGATATACCTCTGTTATTATCCTTGCAATAATAGAGCCAAATCCACAATAAACATTATGTTCTTCAATTACAATTATTGCTTTCATATCTTTTACTTCACTTATTAAAGCTTCTTTGTTAATTGGTTTAATACTGGGAAGATTAATAATTTTCGTTGAGAGTTCTAACTCATTTTCGATTTTTGATATTGATTCTAAGGCTAAAAAATTACCATATCCCGTTGCTATTAAGCAAATATCATTCCCTTCTTTCAATATATCAGGTTTTCCAAGGGTAAAATGATAATCTTTATTATGAATCTTAGGAAAAGATCCTCTTGGTAATCTTATATAAAAAGGACCGTGGGATTTAAAAGCATAATCCAAAATCTCAATTAGCTCAATATTATCAGATGGTACTAAAACATTCAAATTAGGTAAAACAGACATTAAACTCAAGTCCTCTAAAGCATGATGAGTACTCCCATCTTCACCCACAATACCTCCATGGGTTGTTACGAATTTAATATTTAAATTGTCATGAGAAGCTAACCGTATAAACTCCCAAGCTCTTCCTGTAGTAAATATAGAAAAACCACTAACTACTGGAACTTTACCAGAAATTGCTAATCCCAAAGCTACGCCAACCATGTTCTGTTCCGCAATTCCCATATTAAAAAATCTCTGAGGAAACTCATTAGAAAACTTGTTGGTTCTTGTTGAAGTGGATAAATCAGCATCTAATACAACAAGATCCGCATTTTTTTTACCCACTTTCACTAAATAATCTCCAAAAGTATCGCGAAGTAATTTTTCGTCCATTTAAGTTACCTCAAATTAAATTTTTTTTAAT
>JBHLPZ010000261.1:0-4038 GCA_048885325.1 Candidatus Odinarchaeota archaeon | reverse complement strand
ATCATAACCTAAAATCAACAGAATCAGCTTAATTCTTATATATTTCTCATTTAACCACTAAATAAATTTATTTCTTACTCTTTTTCTAATAAATTACTTACTCAAAAATTCTAAATTTTTTTCAATAAACATAATTAATTATTAGAATTTTAACCATTATTAAGAAAAAAATAAAGAAGGAATGAAAAAAATGGGAGCAAAAAAAAGTAAACAAGAATATCAAGAGGCGGGACAAGAGATATATGAAAAATTGCATCTTGCTACCTATCCTATTGCTATAAAATATTACAAGGACCAGAGTGAAATCCCAAGAAATGTTACCCGCCCATCCACTATGAATAAAAAGATGAGTATTTGTCAAACATTTACCATGGCTAGAAAATTTAATCAAAGTTATGCAATTTCAGCAAAGGATAATTTTTGTACTCCAGCATCAGTTGGTCATGGATGGGTACCAATAACAAAAGAAGAATTTGTTGAGAGTCAAGTAAGACAGGGATGGCACAAGGATAAAGCGGCCGAAAAACGTCGAGCTGAGACGATTTATATGAAAAATTATCAAAATATTATTGCTTTAGGTTATCGTGGACTTATTGCTTCCCCGTTGCCAAAAACCGTTGTAATTCCAGATGCAGTCCTAATTTTTGGTAATGGAGCTCAAATTACCCATATAATTCATGCTCTGAATTATGAGCACAAAAAGAAGTATGCAATCAGATCAACATTTGAGGGTTTTGGAGAATCTTGTGGAAAGGGTGGTCTTGTGCCATTTATCACTCGGAAAGCTCAGATAGTTATACCAGGCACAGGAGATAGAGCATTTGGTGGAGTTCAAGATTATGAGATCGCAATAGGCCTACCAGGAACGTACATTTTTTATGTTTTGAAGAATCTATTTAAAACTGGTGGAAAGCAAGGTCTTGGTTTTCCTGTTCGAGCAATGATTCCTATGAATTTAACTGAGAACCTTACACCGGGTTTTAAATATATGAGAGAAGTTATTGATAAAAAACTAAACGAAATGGAGAAAGAATGAAGTAGTAGAGTAAAATCTACTTATGTTGATCTATTATCTCTTGAAGGGTAATTTCAGGATGATGATATCTCTGAGTTTTTAAAGTATCAACACCAAATTGAATAGATATTTCTGGGCAGAAATTAATGCATGCTAAGCATTGTTGGCACTTATGTTGCCATTGTGGTTTACCCTCTATTAACATAATATTATTCATAGGACACACTTGTTCACAAATACCACAGCTGGTGCAATTTTCATCAGCATAGAATGATTTATCACTTTCATTTACTTTCTCCCGAAAGGTTTTATTCAATTCTTCGCTCCTACGTACATTTTTTTTAAAAATAGCTTGATTGAGATTTCCCTTTCTACTAATTATGATTTCAGCGATTAATTCAACTTGTGAAGATGCTTTTTCAAAACATTCGTTTTGATATTCTTCTGAGGGAACTTCATAACCAATAATATAATTACTGGGCATGGTAACATAAAAACCTGCACTAAGCGCTTTTGATTTCGTTTCTAAAATCTTATTTAACTGCTGGAGCGGCTGTTCATTAATATCTCCAGCACTTGTTATAACTGAAAATATATAATTTGATTTACTTAGATCTAGATTGTTTATAAAGTCATCAACAATTTTAGGCAATCCAGAATAATATAAGGGAAAAATAAAACCAACTTTTTCAGTTATGGAATGGATGGTTTCCGTTTGGCATACCTTCGCAATGGGGATTAGTTCAGAATCTTTCAATTTTTTGGTAAGATCTTTAGCAATTTTTAATGAATTACCAGTTCCAGTAAAAAAATAAATAATAGTTTCCATATACATAATCACTTTAACAATTTAGGAAATACTGATTATCGAAAAACTTTTTTTGGGTTGTTAAAAATAATGAAATTTGCTTATTTATAGTTTAAACTATTAAACTTCAACGGAAGTTAATTGTTAGATACTAAACTACGGAAATTAAAATAAAGAAATGCACTGAGAGAAGTCATTGTTCAATTTCAACAGCCTCTCCCCTTAATTCAAAAATCCATCTTAATTTACATTTAAGTGAACAAAAAAATCGTTTTGTTGGTTCCTGACATACGTTTATATGATGATACTTTTTATTCCATGTATTTCTCACAATTGTTTTGCCACAATATTCGCATTCAGGCATTATTTCTTTTCTCTTTTTAATACTTTTTTTTTACCTTCTTTTAAATTCTTCTTTCATATAAGGCAATGTGGGCAATAATAATATATCGTTTGTAGATTAATGATCTCATATAATAATAATAATACGTTAATATTAATAGCTTTTTATTTAATATAAAAATGGAAAATATAATAAAGCAAAAAAAAAATTAGAGATAATATAATGCTACCTAAGCTCGGAACTCCACTTTACAACCTTAATCATGAAAATGAGACTATTAGGAAAAAAACTCTTAAAAAATGGAATAGATTAAATAAAATTTTAATAAATCCCCTCTATCGACTTTTTATTTTACCGTTGTCTGGTTTTGGAAGACTTTTTCTAATTTTATATACAAAAGGAAGAATAACGGGAAAGAAGAGAAGAACTCCCTTAGAATATCACCGAATTGACGGTACTATTACGGTTATATCTGGAAGAGGTGAAGAAGCTGGGTGGGTTAAAAATATACGTGCTAATCCTAATGCAATGTCAATAAGGTATGGCTTTCACCGCTTTAAACCAGAGACAGAATTTGTAGTAGATAATGAGCAGAAACTTCAAACCGTTAAATGGTATGTTAAGAATCATGGGCGGTCCGCGAAAATGTTATTTGGATGGAACCCAAAAGTACATGATCCAGAAACTACCGATTTTTCAAAATTATTGAATTTAATTATAATTATCCGATTTCACAAAAATATAAGTTCCCCTACTTCTTGAGGACTATTTTCATCCAACCATCAGCCAATACCATTTGGAAATTCTGTTTAAATTTTGTATGCTCAAGAAGATTCTTAATTTTGGTATTGTATTCTCCCCATTTAAAACCATGTAATTTTTGGATTTGAGTGAGAATAGGATATTTAAATCCACCATATTTTCGCTTAAGTTTAATCACTTCATCATGAGGGGGATTAGAACATCCATCATATATCCATGCTTCTTCATTAGTTTTTAAAACTCGGTAGCATTCGTTGAAGATTTTAATAGGGTACTTCCAATGATGAAATGAACCTGTACTAATGATAAAATCAATCGAATCATCTTCAAAAGGAAGCTCGGCAGCATTAGCTAATTTAAATTTTACATTCTCAAAAGTCTTCGCATGACCATATGCAATCTCTACCATTTTCCTGCTTAAATCAATTCCATAAATATTAAGTTGTGGTGCCCTTTTTCCGATTTCTATTGATAAATATCCTGTACCTGAACCTATGTCAATTAAAATTCCCCTTTTTATTTTTCGAACAACACTCTGAGCAATTTCTAATTCAGCTTTACTTAGAATCCGTTTTACAATAGCATTATAAACAATTGCGCCTACAGTTGGAATTGCTTCTAATTTTACTTGCAATTCTCTAATAAATTTTGTTAAATAAAAGTTAGATTCACTTCATTAATTATTAAATTAATTTAATCTAAGAAATTTAAAATTCTATTCTTTTTTATATATTCTCTTTTCTGAATTAATTAAAAAGATCAGGGAATTGCGATAATTCGAATTGAATTAAAGAAAGATACTGTCATTTATAATGTTATATAGTGTTAATTTCACAATATTTTTTTTAATTTATTCTTGTGGATATTAACAGTCAACTATTATTTATTTTTACGCGCATCTTTAATTTCTAATAATCTGAAATCCTTATCAAGAATAAATTTATCCTTATAATGCTCAGTATATAACTCATCCATATCTGAATAATGTAAAAATTCTGTTTCCGTATATACATCATATTTACAAACTACTTCATATATTAACTTCTCCTGATCCTTTCCTTTCTTTATTTTATCCATTTCAAAATTAAATAAAGCTCTGAAATATAAATG
>JBHLPZ010000260.1:0-4066 GCA_048885325.1 Candidatus Odinarchaeota archaeon | reverse complement strand
TATTTAGAATTTTTTCTAATATGTGAAATATCTCAAGAATTTTTATATGATCGGAGGTTTTATATCTTTACGTTTCTTGCTTTTTTCCACATAATGTTTCTCTTGATGTCTTGTATAAAGTCCTAAAATGATAAGAAATAATGAGGTAGAGAAAGATGCAATCCAAAAACCAAGCCATACGATAAAATTTGTAAGATCAAAAATCCCTTGATTAGATACAGTATATGCGATACAGATAAACGCAATAATTGACCAAATTGAACCACATATACAATCAAAATAAATTGAAGCTCTATGAGATCTAAGAGCGTCCTCGGTAGGCATAAAATTCTCTCGAATAATTAAAACAGATTTAGTAACTAAAGGTTAAATTCTTATTATTACAAGTGACATTAATCACTAATAATTTTAAGTAATTCCAAAGATCAAAAAAAAAAAAAATAAAACTTATTACTATTTAAAGGTGAACACAACAAAACATGAATAACTATTATTCGGAAAAACTTTACGCTGAAAATCTTAAATTATGTTATGATATTGCTCCAAAAAGAGTTCAACAATATTTACGCGAAGAATTAAATCATGTATTAAAAAAAACATCAAAAAGCGATGTTATTTTAGATTTAGGTTGTGGTTATAGTCGAATAATTCCTCAACTTACACAGAAAGCTCGTATAGTAGTTGGAATTGATATTAGTTTAGCTAATTTACTTTATGGATTAAGAATTATTTCAAAGTTCAACCTGGCAAATATGGATGTTATTAATCTTGGTTTTCAGGATTCTATTTTTGATGTGGTAGTATGTATTCAGAATGGAATTTCAGCATTTCATGTGGATCTACGGAAATTAATCCAAGAAACAATACGTATTACAAAACCTGGAGGACTTATTCTATTTTCAACCTATTCTGACAAATTCTGGGACCATCGATTAAAATGGTTTCAATTACAGTCAGAAGCAGGACTTTTGGGAGAAATTAATTATCATGAATCAAAGGATGGTACGATAATATGTAAAGATGGATTTAATGCAACAACAATACAACCAAAACAGTTCCTTTCACTGATAAAAGATTATAATATTGACATACAAATCGTTGAAGTTGACGAGTCAAGTTTATTTTATGAAATTATAACATAGAGGGAATTCTAAAATATTGAATCAAGAGATATTTCTTTAGAGGAAACAACCATTAGTAATCTATTACGGCTCAACCAATAACCAAGAAGATATCCTTCAGAACCTTTAATTGATAACTGCTTGAAATTACCATTTTTGGTTTCAGAAATTATTTTTTTCGCCGCTGATAAAATCGCAAGAGCGATTCCCGCAATTTTTACATTCTCAATATCTTGAGAAAGGGTTGATTTAAGAGGCATTCCCTCATTCGATAAGATTAATACTTCTTTAATCTCGGGGAATTTTGATGTTAATTTTTTAAATATTTTTTTATAAGAACGAGAATGAAGCAATTTCATTAGGACCAATAAAGGTTTTTATCCTTAATTTTTCTTTATTATTATTTCTTAAATACGTTATTTAATATTATAAAACTTTCTGATATAATAACTTACTTAAAGGAGATAAATAGGGATATTAATAATTATTAGAATGTAAAAGACACCTCAAAGGGGAGATTTTTTAATATCTCTTTAACTCTTTTTTTAAATCCATTAGAAACAGGTCCAAAACCCTTACCTGTGAAAACATTTACAGAAAAATGATCGGGATTTACTTCCAATAAGTAATTCTTTAATGCTATTACATCTTCCAAATTATCATTTATATCTTTCAAGAACATAGTATAAATACTGAAGTAACCATTGAATTCCTTTCTAAATGATTTAATTCCATCCATGATATCTTGGACATTGATATCTTCATTACATATACATGCTTTATGAAAGGTTGAAGGATTAATAGTATTCAAATTAATAACAATTAAATTACAGGAAGATAATACCTTTCGAACCTTTGCGTGTTGGAGTAATGAGCAATTTACATATGCGCCTATTTTTTGATTTGGAAATGTCTCCTTCATCTTGTTAAGTAAACGTTTAAATCCCGAAAAAAGATTAAGATCATTAATTCCCTTTAACCAGATATAATCTGGGCTTTCTTTTTTTATGAAATAGTCCTCGACCTCCGAAAATATTTCATCAGTTGGATAAAACTGAATCTGACTACCATTAGAGTTAAAATCAACCGGTAATACCTTACCAAACTTAGGACTATTTTGAATGTCTTTTAAATGTATATACCCCAAATAACCACCATTTCTATTATAGGTCTAAAAGGAAATTTTTAATCGGATTTTTTTTCATACATCTTTCTATAGAGTGGTAGCCTCTTTTCTTCTAGTTCATTCGATTTTTGATAACAACGTGTCGCTTTTTCATCATTATCGAGTTCTTCATAACATTTACCCATTTTTTGATAAGTTTCAGATAAATACCATCCTTTAGGATCAAGCTCTATAGCTTTTTCAAATTTTTCGATTGCTTCAGTATATTTTCCTAATTCTTTCAAGGCTTCTCCATAAGTATCATAGGAATTTCCATCTTCAGGATCAACTTTTATTAATATTTCTGCTGTTTCGATTGCCTCCTCTACCCTCTCTAATTTGACAAGTAGTAATACTTTATTATTAAGTAGTTTTTTATCATCTGGATGCTCCTTAATTACTTCATCAATGACTTCTAATCCAGCCTCATAATTCTGATTTTTAAAATATATAAATGACTTGATCTTATTTAATCTTGCTTTTAGCTTTGGTTCTTGACTAATAATATCATCAATAAAGTTAATTGCTTCGTTTTCCCTGCCATAAGTCATTAAATAATAAACTTTTGAAATATGTAAATCGTAATCCCTTGGATTCAATTCAATTGCGTCTTCTAATGCATTTAGGGCTTCTTCGTACCCCCCTACTTGTCCTAAAACTAAGGCTTTAAACTGAAGATAGAGAGCTTGATTAGATCTGATTGGTTCAGAATCAAATGCTCTATTAATTAGACTTACGAAAGTGTCTGGATTTGCATCCTCTAAGTCAGATTTATAGATAAGAGAATAACCAATTACAAGAGCTTTTGTAAGATAAGAAATGGGATGATTTGAATAAATGACTACACCGTTGTTTGCTATTTCAAAAGCATCATCAAACTTTCCACGACCTATGCATGAATATACTAATAGTAAAAATGCTGTTGTATCAATACCAGGATTCTTTTTAAATATATTGAAATCTATTTCTTCTCTGATTAATTCCTCTGCTTCTTTATATCTTTTAGTCATACATAGGATTACGGCCTTCAAAACTAGAAATTCCTTTTTCTTTGGCTCTAACTTGATGGCAGAATCAATTACTCTTAAAGGTCTATCAGGGGGTAAACTACAACAAAATGGATCACTAATAATTGCTAAATATTTAGTACGTAATAGAAGTGCACTGTTTGGAAATGTAGATAAAGCATCTTCAGTCAATTTTAAAGCTTCTTGTTCTTCATCTTTTTTAATTAAAATTTGGGCCTTTTGAGCTATTAATGAAATATTAAAAGCATTTTCTATTCCTTCCTCAATAACTTCTAGAGATTTCTCTAAATCATCCATCAAAAAGTATGTTATTGATTGAAATAAATATCCAATATAATCAGTTGGTATCTTTTCAATTATTTTACTTGTTACTTCAACTGATTCTTCGAATTTTGATTGAGAAGTGTTTATTATATCTTGGAAGATTAAACTTTCGATCTCGTCTAACTGGTTTTTCTTTTCTTTATATAAGGTGCTCGCTTTTAAAAATTCTCCTTTTTTTAATAGTTTTATAAACTCATTAAAAGTTCCTCGATTTGAAGTAATATACTTTTCCGCTATTTCATCGTATTCTATAAAATCCAACTTTGATAAATAATAAAGGTTTAAAGCCTCAAATATGCTGTGATCCAATGAATAATCCACCTGATCTCTTTTTTCCTTACTACTTTTAGTTGTAAAGGTTTCAAATTCTTCTGAAATCGTCTGCCAAATTAAACCTTCTAATTTAGAGTCTCCAGTTACTAATTTCT
>JBHLPZ010000259.1:0-4091 GCA_048885325.1 Candidatus Odinarchaeota archaeon | reverse complement strand
AATAGAATCCATGAATGAGATCTTTCGTATTCTATAAGACGATTTTTAGCTTTATTATGTACTCTCCATAACTCATAACCATCTAATTCTAAGGCTTTCTCGAAAAGGTTAAAATTATGATGCCAATCTCTAGATAATTCTTCATTTAAAAAATCTCTCATATATGGAGATAACCAATATCCAATATGAATCCCATTTGTTATTGGTTTAATGTTATAATTTGGAAACATTTTCTTAGAGATTTCAGCATGCTTTTTTGAGACACCATTCACAAATCCACTTGCATTTAAGGCTAGAATTGTCATATTTAGGACATTGTTTCCAGCAAATTCTTGAATTTTCTCTGGTAGGCGATCTCTAAAAACATCATAAACCAATTTATAATTAAATTCTTCAAGACCAGCTCTAACAGGAGTATGAGTTGTAAAAACACAATGTTTTTGAACCTCCACTAAATTCTTATATTTTTCTAAGAGTTCAAAAATTAAAAACGCGGCATGTCCTTCATTAAGATGATAAGTTTGGATATTATTATAACCTAATTTTTCTAACATTCTATAACCACAAATACCAAGAATCATTTCTTGAACTATTCGTTGAAACGGATTGGCATCATATAAAACATGAGTTAATTTTCTTTGCCATGGCTCATTTTCATCAAGATCGGTGTCTAATAATATTATCGGAACTTTATGTCCATTTCTACCTATTATTTCATATTTCCATGCTTCTACTTTAAGTAGTTTATCTTGTAATTCAAGAGATACTTTTTGATCAACTTTCTCAAAATCATCACTAAAATCCCATTCCATTTCTTTTTCGATTTGACTTCCATCTGGACCAATTTGTTGATAAAAATAACCAGCATCATAAGTTAATGTAACAGCTACCATGGGTAATCCCATATCAGCTGCAGAACGGAGAGCATCTCCCGCTAAAATACCTAGACCTCCTGAATAAATTGGAAGACTACTTTCTAACGCAATTTCCATAGAAAAATACGCAATTTCTTGATTTTTTGCATTAGTAGTAATTTTAACCTAACACCTTCAAAATGTTTTTGAATTTTGAAAATTAATATCATTTTTAATTAAATAAGTATATCTATTAAAAAAAATTAATATTAAAAGAAATTATTCAAAGAACAATTAAGATGGAATTACAGAGTCTATTCTACAAAATGTATTTAATTTAAATCTACTGTTTATAGAAAAAAAATATTTTACTATTTTTCCTTCAGATCTATTTTTTTACGAAAAAAGTTTATAATTATAGGTAAAAATCTATTTTTAAAGTTTTATACATCTTATAAAATTTTAAGCATATCTTTAAAAAGAGAATTTTCTGAATAAAGATAAAAAATTAGAATTTTAAGAAAATGTCTCAAGATTTTAATTTAAATAATGTGAGCACGATAGTCGCTTCTCTCTATTGGATACTTTTTTTTTTAGTGATTATACTTTCTATTGTTGGATTGGTCTATATCTTCTGGGTAATGAAAAAGTTAACACAATTAGATAGCGGTACTGAGGAAATGAAAAAAATTCATGACTTAATCAAACTAGGTTCAAATACTTACTTAAAAAGACAATTTAAAACTATAATAATCGTTTTAATCATTCTCTTTGTAGTACTTTTTATAATCAATATAGCCTTGGCAATTTCCTTTATAATCGGAGCTATTACATCATTAATTGCAAGTTATATTAGTATGGTTGCCTCTACTTTGTCAAATGTTAAAGTAACACAAGCTTGTAAAACTGATTTGAATAAAGCCCTGAAAATAGGATTTAATGCTGGAATGATTATTGGGGTTTCGGTAATTTCAATTTCCTTATTAGGGATTAGTATTTTGTATATATTATTTAATTTCAATATTACAAATATTCTAGGATTTGGATTTGGAGCTTCATTTTCAGCTCTTTTTGCTCAATTAGGGGGAGGAATCTTTACCAAAGGAGCAGATATTGGGGCAGATTTGGTTGGAAAGTTAGAACATGGATTACCTGAAGATGATATTAGGAACCCTGCAGCAATAGCAGATAATGTTGGAGATAATGTAGGAGATTGCGCGGGAAGAGGTGCCGATCTTTATGAATCATCTTCAGCAAATAATATAGGTGCAATGATCATAGGAGTTACTCTAAGTCTAGCAACAAATAACCCATTTTTTATCATTTTTTCATTAATAACAAGAGCACTTGGTAATATTGCAGGAATTATTGGAGGGTATTTTACAAAAATTAAGGATACTGATAAAGATCCATTTAGAGCTTTTACAAGATCTTTAACTATTACATCTATACTTTGCTTACTATTCTTTTTCATTCTGACTTTGGTTTGTTTTGATATAGGCTGGTGGTTATTGTTCATTTGTTCGGTATTAGGAATTCTTTTAGGTTCCTCTACTTATTTCATCGTTAATTATTATACTTCTTCAAAATTTCGACCAGTTAAAGATGTGATTAAAAATTCTGAGACTGGTGCTGCAACAAATGTTATTAGTGGTTTTGCTTTGGGGCTTGAATCCCCAGCACTTCCAGTACTTTCATTTATTGTAGGAATATTAACAAGTTTCTTTCTAGGCCAAATATATGGCTCTATGAATGGTTTTGATTCATTTTTAGGAGGAGTATTTGGCATTACAGTAACAACCATGGGTCTGTTATCCATTACAACAATTATATTAGCATTTGATGGATTTGGACCAGTTTCTGATAATGCTGCAGGGATTGCTGAAATGTCACACCTTGGTGAGGATGTAAGGTATAATTTAGATCGCTTGGATGCCGTAGGTAATACTACTAAAGCTCTTGCTAAAGGATTCGGTATAACTTGTGCTGCTTTATCAGCCATTATTCTATTTGAAGCGTATTTAGAAGAAATAAGAGCAACGGATGTAAATTTATATCATCCAATAGTTATGTCCGCATTGTTATTAGGTGCAGTAATCCCTTTCTTATTTTCTTCATTAGCTATAAAGTCTGCAGGTGTATCTGCCTATGGAATGATCAAAGAAATAAAGCGACAATTCTCTGAAGATCCAAGAATACTAGAAGGAAAATCATTGCCTGATTATGCTAAATGCATTGACATAGGAACTAAAGTAGCATTGAAGCAAATGATATTACCTGCATTGCTCCCTACATTAACACCAATTATCTTAGGATTTTTATTTGGCCCAGTAGCAGTTGCAGCATTTTTAATATCTGGAACTATCTCAGGTATTGTTCTGGGCTTTGTATTGAATACAGGAGGAGGAGCACTTGATAACGCCAAAAAAGCTATTGAAGGGGGATTATTAGGTGGAAAAGGTTCAGAAGCGCATTCTGCATCTATTGTTGGCGATACATTCGGAGATCCATTAAAAGACACAGCGGGTCCATCACTTCATATATTAGTGAAAGTAATAAATACAGTGTCAATTGCTTTTGCACCGATATTCCTTAATTTTGGAGCATTAATAGTTCTATAAACACAAATTAAAAAAAAAAAAAAAAAAAAAAAATTCTTAATATTTTATAAAAGTGGTGAAATAAAAACATGGATAAGGTTAAAGATCAAATAATTGAAATGCTTATTGATCATTCGAGAATTATTTATTCCATTATTAGCGATATGGGAGTATTCTATGTAACCTGGGCAGAAAATTCAAACCTTAATAAAGAATTACTAGAAAGGAAATTAAATAAATTGAAAATAGATATAGAACAAGCAACTTCAATAAAAAATCAAGCAATTAAAGATTTTACCGAAGCTGTAACCTTAATATCGGGAGATTACATTATATTAATTCTGAAAATGGATAATTTATCAAATATAGCTTTAAAATTTGTTGATCTATTAATTTATATTGAATTAAATGATTTAAATTCTGAAATGAAGAAAATTTATCACAAATCAATCAACACAATCTTAGATATGGCAAACATTTTAAAAGACTCAATCAAAATGTTACGAGAAAACCCCAGTAATGTGATTTACAAAATAAATGAGATTCATGAGCTTGGTAATTCTATAGATATAATTTTCCATCAATTTCTGAATTATCTTTATCAAGATAAAGACTTAAATATTAGAAATTTATTGAT
>JBHLPZ010000258.1:0-4198 GCA_048885325.1 Candidatus Odinarchaeota archaeon | reverse complement strand
TGTTAGCAAACCCAATCTTGATTTTAGGAGTACTGATAATAACTTTATTATTTACTCTATATGAAGTATTAAAATTGACTGAAAGGCAGACCAATTGTAAGAATTCACGTTAAAATTTTCCATTTCCATAAAGTGCAGAGGAGGGAGAGCGTATTAATCCCTCCTTTATATCTAAACTGCTTTTTTATTGTAATTTTAGGTTAAAAATATTCCAACAAAAAATGATAATTATTTTATTATTTTAATGATTTTATAGAATCTAATGAGTTTCATTCGATAATAAAAAGCAATAAAAATGAAATAAAAAAAGTTTTAACAAAATTTAAGAACCAATCTATTTCATTTTCAAATCTAGTAGAAAAAAATTTTAAAAAATATAGATGTTTTTCTTTTAATATTTCATTTTAAGATTTTATGCTTTCTCCAACATCTTTAATTTAAATATTTCTTGGAGAAGGCGTATTATAGTTCTAATGAAGTTCATACTTTTCATGAAGTTTTTAGACTTAAACTATAAATCAAATTAGAATTTTAATTATCTATAAAAAAGGTAGTGAAAATTTGAATGGATCAAGTCCCTACAAAAAAAACATTTAAACAATATCTATTTTTTCTGTTTGGGCAGCAATTCTCCTTATTAGGGTCTGTAGTTGTCTATTTTGTAATTACATGGTGGATAACTGCTGAAACTGGGAGTGCTGTGTATTTAGCGATAATGTCCTTCCTATTTTTTATACCACAAATATTAGTGACTCCCATCGCAGGAGTGTTATCTGACAAATTGGATCGAAAAAAGATTTTAATATTAATAGACGGTTTCCAAGCACTTGTGACGTTCTTTCTATTTTTGATATTTTTTCTGAAAATTTTGAACATTTGGTTAATAATTACAATAAGCACTTTACGTAGTATACTTCAAGCGATACACCTCCCTACGGTTAATGCGATAGTTCCTACAATGGTTCCAAAAGATAAATTAAGTAGAATTAATGGAATTAATTATTTTATGATGATAATAGGTCCAATTCTAGCTGGAGTTCTTCTCGAAATCATTCCAGTTGCTAATTTAATATTACTTGACATTTTTACCTTCCTTATCGCTCTTATTCCTCTCCTTCTCGTAAAAATACCTTCCGTCTCTGGTAATTCTATTAAAAAAGTGAAAAAAACTTTCATCAAGGATTTTAAAGCAGGATTTAAGATAATAAATACAATTCCTGGACTTCTAAGTTTAATGTTTTATGCAATGCTGGCGAATTTTTTTACACGACCTTTTATGGTATTAGTACCTTATTTTGTTAAATTTGTGCATTTTGGAGACCCTTTGAGTTATGCTCTAGTTATGACCTTTTCGCAGATAGGCAGTATTTCAGGTGCACTGATATCCTCATTAAAGAAAAATTGGAAACATAAAGTAACAATGATGATGTTGCTAACAATAATTTTCTTTGTATCATACGGATCAGTTATATTGGCTCCTACAGGCAACTTTGTATTCATCGGAATATGCGTTTTAGTGGCGTTTTCTACTTTTCCAATCAATTGGGCGATCTATATGACAATTTTACAGACAGGAGTCCCAAAAGACAAAGTTGGCAGAGTTATTTCGATCGATCATATGATTTCTATGGCAATTACACCTATAGGTGCAATAATTTCAGGCCCCTTAGCAGAGTTAATGGGGATCACTAATTTATATCTGGTAAGTGCACTTCTTGGAATAACTGCGACAATTATAATCTGGTTCTTTACAAAAATTAGATCCTTAGATCAGAAAGAACTAGTAATTATTGAAGAAATTCAAAAAACAAAAGAAGAATTAATTATTGAATAAAATTTTTTTTATATTATAGATTTAGCTGTTTCTTCCAAAAATTAATTTTGTTAACAGTATCTTCCCTTTCTGCTCTAGAAAGCAAATTGGGGATTGTTTTAAGAGCAGCAATAGTAATACTCATTTGATTTAAAACTCTGGAATATCCCCTTTCTTCAACTATTTTACTCCGCAATATTTCAATATCAGAAGATAGTTCACTACCTAATTTTTTATCTATATAATTTAATATTTCAGTAAATAATTCTGATATTGATTTTCCTCCTAAATCTGTAGTTACAGGTGTAGGTATTTCAATGTTAGGATGTGGTTCTCTCTGAGGCTCAACTAAAGGTTTTTGGTCTATTTTTGGCATTTGTTTTAAAGGTTCTAACGGCTCTACTTTTTTCTTTACCGGTGGTGTTTTAATAACAGGCTTTAGTTTTAATGAACTTTTTGGTTTAGCCCTATTAATTTCCTTTGGTATATTCATAGTAGTCTGTGGCATAACCGGTTCATATATCTTTTGAGGTGGTGCTTGAAAATCTGCTCCTAATGAATATCTTATTTCTTCATCACTTATTTTTTTAGCTTGCATCCATACTTCTTCAAGAACACCTGCAAATAATTTTACATGTTCCTCTAGGATTGATCCCATACCAGCGATTTCTAATTCTTCCTCACCCATTTTGGATACAGCACATACCACAACTTCTTCATAATCCCTATTAATACCCCATAAATCTTCTCTTGGATAATGACGAATACCTATGTTCGGATATTTTAAAATCTCTGCAAGTTTAGCTTTATCATTCGGATCTCTCAAATTAAAATTAGTAGAAATTCTTACATTAGAAGTTTTCTTTACTTTAGAAAGAGCTACTAAATCAACATCAGCTAATCTTGGTGCTATTATGTGGATTCTCATCTTTAATCGGGTTATTGATTCATTAATCTGTGCTTTTATACCTTCAACACTTCTAACAAACCAGACATCTTTAAATGTTAACATTGAAGCCTTTTTGCTTCTTTCCCAAAACTCTGTCATAGTATTTTCTGATAGATCTAATTGTTTGATAATGCTCATCATGATATCTTCTTCTAGAGTTTGATAAATTTGTCTTTGAAACATTTCTTTTAATTCTTCAATACCTTTATCAACATCCTCATAAACTGTAGATATTCTCTGATCTAAATCTTCTAAAGTTTCACTTAAGCCCGATTCTATGTCTGTGAAAGTATCGCCTAAATCAGTAGACATTTCTCCTGCCGCATCTGATATCGTTGCAAGTTGATTAGTTACTTGGTCTAGAGTTTTTTGGATTGTTGTTACAAACTTTTCTTTAAAATAATCGGTTAAATCAACAAACTGCTCAGAAATAATCTTTGATACAATTTTTTCTGCCATACTTTTAAGTGCGCCAATCCTAAATTGTTTTTCAAATGCATCTGAGATTTCTGATTTCATCTTATCTAAGCGTTCTTCCACAATTCCAAATTCTTTAACAATTTCATCAGGCACTATTTCTCTTAAATTCAATATAAAACTTCGAATTTCTTGAAATCTCTTCACACTCTCCAGTTCTTTTTCTACTCTACTAAATTGAGCCTTCAATTGAGCTGGCAGGTTTGTTTTCATCATATGGATATAATTACGATATTCATTAAGCTTTCCTATTTTAGCTGATTGTTCTTCAATTTCTCGAAATTTCAATTCTAAAGCTTTTGGAGTTGATTCGCGAATTGTTTTTACAACATTTTTAAATTGTCCGATTTGATTTAATAAAGCTGTATATGGAGGTAAAGCAACATAGAATGGTGTTTTTCCAGGGACCTCTCTTACTAATCCTTTATTAAGTAAATTTTTTGCAATTTGAGATGCCCTATCTTCAGGAACATTTATCAAAAGGGCTATTTCTCCAACTAAAACTGGACCTCTTCCAGTTAAATGAAAGTATGTATCAATCTCATCTTGATTCAAACCGATTAGTTCCAAAACTTGTTTAGTTGATTTAAATTCATCCTGTTCAAGAGACATTTTTTACACCTTATATTATTATTTTTTATAAACTCGTTCAAGAAGTTCTAAATGCTTAACAGCAGTTTCTTTTTTTAATTTTGTATCAGATACTGCTTTCCTAATATTTTCAATTAAATATTCTGGATAGAATGTTTGAGCTACTAGATCAGTTAATAAAAAAACCCAAGCCATCTCATCTTCATCCTTCATAACTGCTATTACTTTATCACTTTCTAAAGTAAATAAAAACTTTTTAATTTGTTCAAAACTTTCTCCGGGACCTTTAGGAAGTTTATTAATAGGGTATGGTTTTTCTCTAAGAAGGATAACATAATCAAATATATCAGGATTTATCATATGAGCAG
>JBHLPZ010000257.1:0-4207 GCA_048885325.1 Candidatus Odinarchaeota archaeon | reverse complement strand
GTAGAAAAAATACCAATTGGCGTTATAAATTTTCCACGAATTAATCAGATTGAATATATCGTTCAGAAATTGAGAAAAAAGCCATATTCACGTAGGGCTCAAGCAATAACATGGAGACCTCTTGTAGATCCGTTTCATATTGATCCTCCTTGTCTTCAGAGAATTTACATGCGAATTAAGGATGAAAAGCTCTTGATGCAAACAACTTGGAGAAGTAGAGACCTCTTTAGAGCATGGGAGGCTAATGTAAATGGGATGATAAGAATTCAAAAATTTATAGCTGACGAGCTTGGTGTTGAGATGGGACACTACTTAGATTTTAGTAACTCTTTACATATCTATGGAAATACAATTTCAGAAGTTAAAGATATGCTTTATCGAATGAAAAATAGGGGAGAAAAATTTCCTTCAGAAGGTGAAATTCTTCTTGAGAAATATTTAGATTCTTAATTTTCAAATATTTTAGGAAAAATCAGTTTTGTATTAAGATATATTTGTTCTTCTAGTTGTTTATTTGGTATTTTTTTTAATTTTGCAATAGAGTTAAGTACATTTCTAATCATTGCTGGTGTTCCAGTTTTACCCCTATATTCGACAGGCCCGTCACTTTCTAAAAGCAAATGCTCTAAATCAACCATCATTACTGTTTTTTTAACTGCAGGAGAATAAGATACGGCAGGAGTTATCGAAAAGTAATAACCTCTTTCAATTCCTTGTTTTAAAACATCTTCAGGGCCTGAATACCAATGTATATTGACATTAGGAATCTGGTATGATGGAAGGGTATCAAATACTATCTGTTCAGCACCTTTTGTGTGGATGTTTACCGGTAATTTTAGATCTTGAGCTAATTTTAACATTTGTTCAAAGATTTTCTTTTGTAAAGGATAAAGCTCTTTGTTTTTAATGAAATGATAATCTAAACCAATTTCTCCAATTGCACAGATCTTTTCTTTATTTGATTTAATATAATTTATAATTGAATCTAATTCATTTTCAATGTTTTTATTCATTCTTACCTCTTCTGGGTGTATACCAAGAGCAGGATAAATAATATCAAATCGATTTGAAATATCAACAATTCTTTCTTGGCTCAATGCACTCATCGCAACTGCTATAATTTTTTTTATCTCTGAATCTGAAGCCTCTTTAATGATATCTTCGAGGGTTAAGTAAAGATTAGCATGACAATGAACATCTATTAAAATAAAAATCACCTATAAAAAAATAATAATTAGAAATAGTAAAACTAATTATTTCTTACATTCGGCTTATTTCGGCTCTTAAATTAACAATTTTTTTTACTAATTTAAACTTTCCACTTGGATACTCTTTAGTGTCTAAATAATGCATTAGTTTTTCTAATTCTTGTATTAAATAATTCTTAATATCTTCCTTAGTTACATGGCCTAAAAGTTTCGGTAAAGGTTCAAATTTTTCTTTTCGTTTTACTCTTAAATTTGAGATAGTTTTTGCTAATTGTGCTTGAAAACCTTTGGATTCAGAAAGATCAGTACCATCAAGCATATCTAAAGATGTCTGTAATCCATCAATAAATGCTTCTAAATCCCTGATCTCTATCTCATCATCTGGCATTTATAAAAACAACACAGTGAGTTAATATCCTTATATCCTAGAAGGAATTTTAATATATATATTTCTTTATGTTTTGTTTTATTAATGGTTATATAAAAATCATACAAATTCATCAACTAGTAATTCAGCAAGTGTCGAAACAACTTTATTTCTAAGAGTCTTGTCAAAAATTCTAATTCTATCAGAAATTTCAATTTGAATTGCTTGACTATTTGCTAGTTTACTTGCACCATAATTTTTTATTGTAAAACCTCCAGTTAAAATATATTCTCTCCTTCTTTGATGTCCAGGAGCGATGGGTATATTTAATTCAATAAATTTACATATAATTCTTCCACGTAAATTTTTATCCCAATCTTTTTTAGATTTAGTACTCGAAAAGAGGGTTTCTAAATTATTGGTGCCTAAAACTATTTCAACATCCCGAAAACCCTGGGGTTTTTTATCTTTCTCAAATCCATGAAGATCAATTAATAATGAATGATTAAAGGATGTGATATTGTATTCAATTAGTTCTTTTATCTTCTTATGATAGAATTGGTAAATATTGCGTGCTAGAATTGAATTACTATTATAGGCTTTTGATTCTTTTCTATTTAAATCGATTTTACTCCTATGAATTTTTGATATGATATATGAAGGTGTTTTTTGTGATGAACTTTTTGTTCTAAATAAGTTTTCTACTCTTTTAATTAATTCAAAAGCTAATTCAATAGTTCCTTTATCAGTTCCAAGTATACCTGCTTTCCTCGTAGGGATTTCAGTATATTTAATTGTTCCACCATGAGGAACTGTGATAAGGAGAGGAATAGAGCCTTTATGAAATTTTATGTACTTATTCGAAACTTTCATTTTCTAAAATAATTAACTAATCTACTAAATTAAGTAGAGTAAAATAAAAAAATTAAAATTTTAGATTCAAATTTATACATTAAGTTATTGTATAAATTCGAAGTATAATAAAAACAACTAACCATAAAGCAAATCCAATTATACCAAAAATATAGTAAGCCCAGATGTTTTTCTCTTTTATAAATATTATATAACAAAATAACCAAGATCCAAGACTTCCTACAGCACCTATCAAAATATCTGTGGTGATATTTTGCCAGCTATCAGCTCTACCTTCAAATTTCCATCCAATTTTAATAAACAATGTATTTTCTAATAATTCCCAAAGACTTATTATAATCATAGTACAGATGAAAACAAACAGGAGAGAGAAAATAGGTGTATTTCCTTTGTTCTTTGGGACAGTATAAAAAAGGGAGAAGAAGAGAAAAACGCCTATACCAAAGCATAGGTGTCCAATCGAATAAAAGTCAAACCAAGCAAGACCTACTTGACTTGGATCAGTTGCGAAAAGGTCTACAAACAGCATTTTTATCCGGTAATTAAATTATAATTTTATTTTAAAATTCATTTTAACAATATAATACTATTTAATGAATTTAATTTTAAGTCGTGTTATTATTTGGAAAGGAGAATTGCATTTGTTGCATTTTATCAGAAAGAAAATATATATAGTTTTAATGCTTTAATCGGAGCAATTGAAACTGAGGAGTTATTAAATGATATTAAAATTTATTTTATTAGGGGATATGATAGTCTAATAGATGAATTAAAAAAAATTATAGAATGTAATGATAGAATAATAGTTGGAATTTCTTTTTTTACTACTCAATTATGGGAAATAAAAGATTTAATTAAAGATTTGAGAAGAAAATACTCAAATAAAGTATTTCTTATAGCGGGTGGCCCCCATCCTTCTGGAGATCCATTTGGAACTCTTAAAATGGGTTTTAATCTTATTGTTGTAGGTGAGGGCGAGGAAACTATCGTTGAAATTCTTAAAAAGATTAAACTTGACGAAAAAATCTTCAAAATAAAAGGTATATCTTTCTTAAATAAAAATAATAACTACATTTATACTGGAAAAAGGCAACCCATAGATTTAGATAAATATCCTTCATTACCTATGAAAAATATCAAGTTTGGAGCAATTGAAATAACGAGAGGATGTCCATATGTATGCTATTTTTGTCAAACTCCTTATCTTTTGGGTACTAATCCAAGACATAGAAGTATTGAATCAATTTGTAATACTGTGAAGTTTATGAAAAACCATGCGAAAACAGATATAAGATTTATTTCGCCAAATGCTTTCTCTTATGGATCTATAGACGGTAAAAATCTAAACCTTACTAAGTTAGAAGATTTATTAAAACAAATAAATCATATTATAAAGCCAAGTGGAAGATTATTTTTAGGTTCATTTCCTTCAGAAGTCCGTCCAGAACATGTGAATAAAGAAACTTTAGGATTAGTTTTAAAATATGCATCAAATGATAATATTGTCATTGGAGCTCAGTCAGGAAGCCAAAAAGTTTTAGATTTATGCAATAGAGGCCATACTGTAGAAGAGATATATAAAGCGGTTGAATTAACCATCAATAGTGGTTTAAAAGCTAACGTTGACTTCATATTCGGATTACCTTATGAAAATGAAGAGGATGTGGATTTAAGTATTAAAATTATGAAAGATTTGTCTGACATGGGAGCAAGGATTCACACCCATACATTTATGCCCTTACCTCAAACCTTATTTGCT
>JBHLPZ010000256.1:0-4216 GCA_048885325.1 Candidatus Odinarchaeota archaeon | reverse complement strand
GTAAGCCAGACCCTGCCTCTTTTCTATCTCTGATTAATGAATTTCAAATGTTGAAAGAAAATGTAATTGCAGTTGGTGATAGAGAGATTGACATCCAAACAGCATTCGCAATTAATATTAAGTCTTGCTATTTCAATCCCAAAGGCAAAACTTACGAGCTAGCTGATTTTAACATCAGAAATCTTATTGAATTAAAAGAAATATTGAATCTTCAATAAAAAAAGTGTACTTATTAAATTTTTAAAAGTAATCTAGTTTTCTAATTCTATCCGCGAAATTTTATAAAACTAAAGTTATATATTAAAATTGGTCAAAAAAAGTTAATTAATACAGGATTTATCTAAAAAATTGACGATTTATAAGTTTTCAGTTATAACCAGCCATGGGTTTCCATATTACCATTTAGTTTTGAAAGATTTACCAAAAGGAATTAAATTATATCTAAGATTTTTTGATTTCTCAAAAGATGACCTTGAGCATGAAGAAAATTTTGATCAAGCTAATTCATTTGAATTGCATGCAGGATTAGTTTCCGCATTATTTAAATTCGCACACAGCATGAATAAGAATATTAAACTCCTTGAATTTGATTCTAGTAATGATATTAATATGGAAAAAAGACAATCCAAATATACTGGAAATGTGTTAATTACTACTCAAACTGAACGATATTTATTTCATAAATCCGTTTATGAAAAAGTTAAATTAATTTACAATGCAATAATTATTGATAAAATTCCCTTGAGTTCATCTATGGAAATTTTACCTGCTGAAGAAAAGGTAATAATTGACATTTTAACTGATGCTGAAGCAAGAAATCGTGTGAAACATCATAAGAGTAACATTAATCGTGTAGGAAATGATTTTTTAATACATTTGAAAAATTATGGTTTAAATGGAATATGTATTACCTCATTCGATCTATCACCAATTATCGTACTAAGTAAAAAATATAGTCTAGATAACATCAATCAAATATTAAGAAGTATTAGAAATATCCCCGAAATTTATCCTCTAAACTGGATTTACCGGCAAGCTACTTATGCTAATGAGCAATTGTGGGTCTATATATACAAATCAGATGTAGGGCCAAGTATTAACGGTTTGTTTGAACCTTACTTTTACTTATTATTTTGCAATCCACATTCGTATCTAGGAGAAAATCCAGGCATAATAGGTAGTGAATTTAATAAAATTTTAGGTTAAAAATATTTCTCTAATCTTGGATTTTAAGGGACTTTAATTTAAATAGAAATAAAAGATAGAAAAATAGAAAAAAAATAAAATTTGGAGGAAATCTATTTACTTTATATTTATTTTTTTCTTTAACTTTATATAAATGATTCCCATTGTCATAGTAATTCCTGTTAAATATATAATAAGTAAAAAGTATCCAGGAATTGCCTCTTCACTGATTAGAGGACATTCTATCAAGGGATAATTATCTTTACTTCCAGCAGATCCTGAAATATTATGAGGAATATCTCCAATACCATCATTATTGTTATCTGAACCGGTATAATTATCCCAATAATTCCCGTTTAGCCCATTATCCCATTTGTTGCTAACACCATCATCTATTGCATGGAGACCATTATTTATAAAGCAATTTTTATAGATTGTATTATAATCAGTAGTAATTTCAATTCCATATGAATTATCTCTAATCATGTTTGAATGAATTGTATTATTATTAGCTGATGAAATCATTACTATACCATCTGAATTATTGTATATCGTGTTTCTTAAAATTTGATTATTGATCGAACTGCCTAAAAGATATATACCTATATCGAGATTAAAGGAAATAAGATTATCTCTGATTATATTCAAACGGGAAAGTCCTGGACCTCCATCCATTATAATACCATACCAAAACCCGGCCGAAGCATTGTTATTATTAATTTCATTTAAACTTGAATTAAAAATCCATACCAATGCACCTGTGAGAGGATAGAGTTGATTTGACTGTATTAATCCATTTGTTGTGTTATCTAGTTCAACTCCAGCCCAACTGTGGGATCCCTTAAATAGACAATCCTCTATTACAAAATATTTACGCGAATTTATTATGGTTAAACAATTGTAGCTATAGGTTGATGTATTAAAGAAGATATCTGAAATGATATAAGGATCAACAACAGTTCCAGTTCCCGTACAATAGCCTTGATCCTTAGCCCACGTCCAATTAGTAAAACTTCCAGGTAAATCATCAATAATGACTATATCATTCTGTTCTGTTAATTGCGAGGTTTTAAAATTACTGAATGTTTCATTAACACCTAAATATAAGAGAGAATGAGAAAATACTGGAGCTATTACAGCAAAAAAAATTATACTACTCAGAATTAATAAATATTTCTTCCTCATTTCTACCATTTTAGATAAATTAGATTGGATTAACCATATTAAGCATAACCAACTATATAATTCTTCTTGACCTTTTTATGAAGCAATCAATATTAAGGGAATAACTCTTAAAATCCCAACCTCACTAATAATAAACTGAAATTTACCCATTCAATCATATATATTCCCTTAATTAATTTATACATATATTAGTTTTTTCAGTAAGAATTAAAAGGTTGAAAAAGAAATATAAAAAAGTTAAGTTTTACAAGTATATTTATAAAAATACAAAATTATTGAAAGATTATGCCTAAACCATTTCCTCTGAAAATGAAAGGTTTTCATAAATTTGGAGATTTACTAGGCTTTGAATTTACAAAATTTGAAATAGGATATTCCCAATGTATTTTACAAGTAGATGAGAAGCATTTTAATCCGCATAATGTGGTGCATGGAGGTGTTCTGTATTCAATGGCAGATACTGGTATGGGAGCAGCATTATATTCTTTATTAGAAAAAAATGAATTGTGTGCAACCGTGGAAATCAAAATAAGTTATTTTAAACCTGTAAGGGAAGGAACTATCATATGTGATACTACAGTAATTCATAAAGGAAAAACGATTGGAGTCCTTGAATCAGAATTAAAGAATGGAGAGACTCTTGTCGCGAAAGCTAATGGAACATATTCAATCTTTAAAGTCAAAACCTAAGAGTCGAATGAACTGAGTTAAACTCAGAGCACTCTAAAGGGAAGTTTTGCTTCTTTTAGGATTTTCTCATACTTTTTTAAATTTGGTAGGTTTTTAATCTTTGCCTCTTTCAGACTTTCATTAATTGGATATGAAACTCTTCGGATTAAACATTTAGGGGTACCATTTTCAATTTTAATTAGACCATAAGAAGCTCTATTATCTCCGTCTAAAGACATTCCAATGCTTCCTACATTAAAAATTACTTTATTTTCAATCTCTTTAATGCATGGAATGTGGGTATGTCCACATACTACAATTGATTCTTCTACACTTGAAAAAATTGCATTAAGTTCATCATATGAAATGTTCTCTCCTATACCTTCCGAAATAGATCTTGGGGATCCATGCACAGCTAAGATACTAACTCCACCTATTTCAAAAGAACATTTTTCAGGTCGACTTATTAAAAAATTTATTGATGATCTGCTTAAGTGATTTCGAGCATAAATGTAATTTTGATATAACTCTTCTTCTTGTTTTGTAGCTGGAGACCAATTATCATCAATTTCTTCGAACCATGCGTCAGTATTACCTTTTATCCAGCAGATAATCTCTAATTTTCGCAATTCTTGAAATACTTCTAGTGGAGCGGGTCCATTTATAACCAAATCACCTAAAAATACAATTTCTGAAACATCGAGAGATTTCATATCGGAAAGCACCACATTTAATGCATTAATATTTCCGTGAATATCAGATAATATCGCAATCTTCATAATAGAGACTTGAATAATAATTCTGTTTCTCCTAAAAAATAATAAATATCTAATAAAAAAGGATTTTGTGTTAAAGAAAAAAGAAATTGGACTATTTTGTCAGATAAAAATTTTTAGATAGAAAAATTAATGGAGATTGGATTATAATGAGCCTGAATGATATTGATAAAATGTTGTCTCTTCAAGCAATTGGAGAGAAAATATTTAAAATAAAAAATATGTATCATCCATCTCTAATTGCAAACTTATCGAAAGAAGCGTATGATTTATACTTAATAAGAGATTCTATTTGTAGTCAACTTCTTGAATTATTGAAAGAAAAAGATATTAATATTGCTAAATTGAACAATTTTATAAAAAGTAAAATAGGAGAAAGCAAGAAAAAACTAAAAGAAACG
>JBHLPZ010000255.1:0-4245 GCA_048885325.1 Candidatus Odinarchaeota archaeon | reverse complement strand
TCAATTTCATAATAGATATATCCTAAGTTATGCCAATTAATTGCTTCATTCGGATTAAGCTCAATACCCTTTTTATAAGCTTCAATAGCATCCTCATATTCATGTTCTTGAAAATAAAAATATCCAATTTGTACCCAGGCGTTTGAATTTTTGGGATTACTTTTTAAAACTTCTTTTAGGGCTTCTATTTTTTTTGACATATTTTAATTTTCCGTAATTGATTGCATAAATCGATTTTTAATTTCTATCGGTTTAAGAGGAATATTACTAACTAAAGCACTTCCAGGTTTAGTTTTAATTAAAACAAAATGACATCCTTTACCTAAGTCTCTCAATATATTTTTAATTTCCTCTACTTTTGTAATTTTTACTATTGATTTAAAGCCAGCACCTTCAGCAATTACATCTAACTTGGTCTTATTATAAGTATATGTGCATTGATCTCCTGTAGAACCATAAGATTCATTGTCAATAACAATTAATGTTAGATTACTTGGATTAACATTTGCAATAGTACTTAGACTGCCAAGATTCATGAGTATTGAACCATCTCCATCAATACACCATATTTTTTTTTCTGGTTGAGAAATTGCCAATCCAAGAGCAATAGAAGATGCTAAACCCATCGAACCCATCATGTAGAAATTTTGGGGGCGATCCCTAAGATGATATAATTCTTTTGAAGGCATTCCAATATTACAAACTACATATTCTTCAGTTAAAATTTCCACAATTCTATTTATTGCATCAAATCTTTTCATTTTTTCTTACTCCATAATGATTTTTGTAGAAGAATACCAACAGAGCAATTATATTTTTGACTATAAATAATTGCTTCTTTAAGTTTTGTGATTTCTTTGCTGGATTTTATGGACCACGTTTTTATTCCAATTACATCTAATAATTTATTTGTAACTTTTCCCATCGGTATTTGCGCAAAAATTTCTTCACCTTTTCCTCCTCTATGGCTCATAATAAAAATAACAGGAATATCATACAATTCCAATAGAGATTTTATAGCATTGATTGAATTTCCTAAACCCGAATTCTGTATTAAGATTACAGGATGTTTTCCACCAAGATACGCCCCTGCCGCAATTCCAACACCTTCTTCCTCACGGGTTACAGGAATATGTAATATCTCTTTTTTTTCATTTATTAAGTCTAAAATACCTTTTAATAAAATGCATGGTACTGATAACACTAAATCTATTTCCGAACTTTTTATTATATCATATAGCCTATGATTTATATTCATGCGAAATTGTTGACTCAGCTTTATTTAATTATATTCATTAATATGCAAACAGCTAAAAAATTTGATATTGTTGTTTTCAAATAATAAAAAATGCCCTAAAGGCAGACACTATATGAAAGCCCTCCTCTTTGAATACAACTTACCCCGACTTGCAATGGCAAAAATTATCGGTTCTTTAAACAGAAGAGGATATCTCTCTAGATTTGGACCTTTAAGATTAAAGGAATTTCCTTATCCAAAGATCAAAACAGAAGATTGGTATGTTATAAAAACAAAATTTTGTGGAATATGTGGTTCAGATCATAAACAAATTTTTTTAGATGGTAATATCGATAATCCTATGACTGCTCTTATATCTTGGCCTCAAATTCTTGGACATGAAGCTGTTGGTACAATTGATAAAGTGGGAAAAGCTTTAAAGCTTAAAAATGGAGATCGTGTTGCTTTGAATCCTTGGATCAGTTGTGAACCAAGGGGAATTAAGCAAACCTGCAAAGCATGTAAGGAAGGTAAAAAATCTCTATGTAGAAATTTTTCAAAAGGAATTCTAAACTCAGGTATTCACACAGGTAATAGTAGTGATGCTACAGGTGGATTTGCCGAATTTTTTCCAGCACATAAAGTAATGGCAATTCCTATTCCTGATAACATTTCATGGGATCAAGCTATTCTTTCAGATCCTTTTTCTGTTGCGTTTCATTCGGTTTTAAAAGTAAATTTACAACCTGGTTCAATATGTGCCGTTTATGGATGCGGGAATTTGGGGTTATTAACAATACATATCTTAAAGAATATTTTTAAAGATATAACCATAATAGCCATCGCAAAATTTTCTCATCAAGCAAATATGGCAAAAAAATTTGGAGCAGATTTAATTCTTAGAGCATCACCAACTTATAACATTATTGAAAAGGTGGCAGATTACGTTGATTGTGATATCTACTATTTAAAAAAGAAAAAACCTTGGTTAATTGAAGGTGTTGATGTTCTCTTTGATACAGTTGCTTCACCTGAAACACTTGAGACTGGATTACGAATTGTTAAAGCCCGTCTGAAAAATTTAAAGCAAAGACAAAACAGCTCCAGTATAATAATTGTAACAGGTGTTTCTGTCCCAAAGCGTTATGAATGGACGCCCTGGTATTTTAAAGAAATTAATATTATTGGAAGTAATGCATTTGCTATAGAAGAATATGAAGGTCGAAAAGAGCATGCATATTTTCACTACTTTCGATTTATTAGTGAAGGAAGAATAGATCCCACTCCAATGATTACTCATAAATTTTCATTATCTCAATATAAAAAAGCATTTTTAGCAGCTCATTATCAAGATAAATATAATGCGATTAAAGTAGCCTTTAAATTTGAGCATTAAATATTTGGAGGAGAATTTTGAGTTGAAAAAAGAAGAAAAAACTATGGATGCTTTAACATTTGAAATGAAAAAATTAAAGTTATTCAAGGCTTATCTTCGAGGAAAAAGAGATAAAAGCGGATTTTGGAGAAAAGGTGGTCCAGTAGGTATAAAAAAAATAGCGATACCAACTCTTCCAAATGAAAATTGGATAAGGGTTAAAACTGTTTACTCTGGGATATGCGGGAGTGATATAAAAGAAATAACCTTAAGTGGAGCACTTGATAACCCTTTACGTACATTTATTTCATTTCCTCATATTATGGGGCATGAATCGGTTGGAATTGTTGATAAGATAGGAGAAAATATTTCTGAATTCAAAGAGGGTGATAGAGTGGCTATAAGTCCTTGGTTTTCTTGCGAACCCCGCGGTATTAAGCCATTATGTTCTCGGTGTCTAGAAGGAGATTATACACATTGTAAAAACTTTCAAAGAGGCATTTTACCACCAGGTATGCTTTTAGGAACTACCAAAGGTTATGGAGGTTTTGCTCCATATTTCACTGTGCATAAATCTCAATGTTTTAAGATTCCAGATAATGTAAATTTTGAAGAAGCGATTTTAGCTGACCCCTTTTCAGTCGCATTTCATTCAATTTTAATTTTAGACCCAAAACCTAATTCAACAATTTTAGTATATGGTTTAGGTATAATAGGCTTATTATCTATAGTATGTTTAAAAAGCCTGTTTAATGTCGAAAATATTCTTGCAATCGGAAGATATCAATTTCAAAAACAAATAGCCTTAAAACTTGGCGCTAATCATGTATTTATGAGTACTGGCAATCAATTAGTTGAAGAAATTGGAAATTACCTCAATGTTGAGCTTTATACACCTGAGAGAGGATATAAATGGACAATGGATGGTCCAAATGGAATTATTGACACAATAGGTTCTTCAGAGACTTTGGAAATTGGTATTCGAGTAATAACAACTCAAGGAAAAATAGTTTTTCTTGGCGTAAGTACACCAAGGAGATGGGAAAATACTCTGCATTATTTTAAAGAACTTGAAATTATTGGTTCTAATGCATTTTCTATCGAAATATTCGAAGGAAAGAAAGCTCATGCCTTTGAATTTTTTTTAAAATTTCTTGAGAATAAAAAAATAAGTACGGTTCCATTAGTCACTCATAAATTACCACTTGAACTTTATCAGAAGGCGTTTGATGTTTTAACCAAAAAAAGAGAATCAAAAGCAATAAAAGTTGTATTTGATTTCAGTTTTTAAGTTCTTTTTAGACATAAATTAACGATTCTTCAACTAGATTTTTATATAAATTTGTCTTATTGTAGAATATCAACATTAAACTTAAATGAGGGTGTTAAAAATCGGAATCTTAAATAACAAAAAAATGATATTTTTCATTTCAGTAATATTTATAGCAAGTTTCTGCGTATTAATTCCAACATCACTTGGATATGGATATGGATTTAGTGATGCTGAGATTAAAAGGAATGGAATTTATAATGAAGAATTAGATTACTACGATGATTATGCATATTACAAAGTATATTGTAGACCAGGAGATTATTTAGTAGTAGATATACAAGTTGGTTACCCAACATATGA
>JBHLPZ010000254.1:0-4245 GCA_048885325.1 Candidatus Odinarchaeota archaeon | reverse complement strand
AAGCTAAATATTTAATATGTGACAAATTATATCTACTTTTATAGCAAAGACAGCAAATTTTAAAATCTTATTAAATTTGACTATTAACTAAATAATTAAGATGGTATAAAAATTTTTAATTAAATGCTAATTAACTATTAAATATAAAAATATCAATTTGGAAAGATCTAAGGAGATAAAAAAATGTCGCCTGTTGGAATTATTCTTTATGAGATCGATGAATCTTTTGGACCTAATATAATTGCTGAATATTACTTATCCCAAGAAAATAAAATTTCACCTGAAATTTTAAAAGAATTTACAGAGAATCATGTTGATAAAGATTTTTTGAACACATCAGTACATATAAATGATTTAAGGTATTTTTCAAGTAAGATTGATGCAAAATCTATCGAGAAAGATAATTTATTTATAGCTTTTATTCTAAAAGAAGAAGAAGATTTAGTGTCATTAAAAAGCATTATTAAACAAATTTCTGAAAAAATAGTGCAAAATTTCTCTAAAGATAGGACGAAAATGGAAGTTTTACTTAAAGATGAATTGAATTCTATCTTTTCACTAATGGAAAAATTAAAGGAACCTGCTTTAATTAAGGATACCATAGATGAAAAAACTAAAAAGATGATTGATAGTGGTAAGCTTCAAGAAGCAAGAGAATTAATTAATCTTGGTGAGGAAATACCTGAAAAGCTATCTGATGAAATTAAACTTGCAGAACAACTGCTACACCAAAAAATGTATAAAAAAGCCATGAAAAGCTTTTTAAAAGCAGCAGAATTAGCGGAAGTTATTCAAGAGACTGAAATCAAGTCTTTTCTGGAAAGCAAAGCAGAACAAGTTGAAAAATTCCCTAACTTTATAAAGGAGAAAGAAGCATTGCTCAGAGATATTGAGAAGCTCATTGAATTATTGCACCAAAATAAACTCCATTTATATCATGAGCTAATAAAACCCGTAAATAAGTTAATTAATATATCAAATTCGTTTGAAGAACAAGAATTATCTGAATCTTTAACTCTAATTTCTAATGAACTTAAAAGAGCCGACCAATTAGCAAAAGAGTTATTTAACATGGATAAAAAATTTAAAGATTTCTTCAAAAAGCTTTAATTAACATCTGAAAATTAAATATTAAAAATTAAAAAAAAAATTTTCTGTACATTAACTTTCTTACTCTTCTGAAGAGGTTTCTTCCTCAGGAGGGTGATAATCTCCTATATCTGGAAATATAACTTTTGCAATCTCCCATCCTTCCTTAGTAGGATAAGATAATGCATTAGCAATTAATTTCTCCCCTAAATCATTATTGATCTCTACTTTACGGATGTTAGGATTATTTTCTAATATCATTTCAAATTTCGCTCCAGTACTTCCCGTCGGCACTATTAAAATTGCAGCATCAATAGCATTTTCATCAATGGCATCTTTCAATCTTTTTGCAGCATAATAACCAGCAACACCCGCACTTCTATCAAACGTTTTTATTGATGGGATCTCTAATCCCCATTTTCTCTCTTTTGTGTCAATTAAAGCTGCTAAAGTTTGGCTTCTTTTACCCAACTTGAATTTAAATTCCATTTGTGTTTTGAATTTTTTCCCTTTTTCTTCGCCTACTTTGATAATGCTTTTTAGCGCAGCTCCAGCCACGGATGATGGATTAACATCTATCGCATATTCTTCTTCTGCTAAAATTTCTTCTATAGTTTTCTTAACTACTTGTCTTGGTTTTGAAAAATCGATTACTTCCTCTTCAGCTTCCACGGTTGGGGGTCTTGGGGAAGCAACTATTTCTGAACCAGCTTTCATTAATTCTTCTATAGTCATTTCTTCCATCACCACTTTATCAATGAATCTCCTGCAAAGTTTTATTGAATTTCTTGGATTTCCTTGCGTTTTTTCAAAAATCATCTCTATTATTTTTTCATTTATAGGGAATAATGGATAAAGTGGAGGATTTAAATTATTATTATCCCAAAAAGCTTCCATAGTCCTTGAGTAGAAGATTTTCAAATCATTTAAGCTAAATGGTTTTAATTCTTGTTCAGGTTCCATTCTCGAACGTAAAGGTGGATCTGCTATTTCTAAAACCCGAGGCCATATTTCTTTTAAAACAGCTATGGTAATTACTAGTCCTTTAACCTCATTATATAACCTTTTTAAAATTTCAAGAAATTTTTGCTCTGCTACTTCGCCAAGCATACGGTATGGTGATTCAAGTTCATCAAAATAAAGAATAAGAACTCTATCTAAGTTATCTGTGATGATTTTTATCATGGCTAAGCATACATCATCTTCCTCAACTACACTGTTGATTCCTAATTCATTCAATTCGTCATCTTCTAAATCTTCACCAAGTAGCCATCTTTCTGCTAAAGCCTTTTTATTTTTATCTAGTTGGTATAATACTAATGCTTTTACACAATCTGCAAAAACACCAGGAAATTCTCTTATACCTTTCTGAATAACTTCATCAACTTTAGGTTTTTGAAAGATTCCTGCTTTCTTACCACCCCATTTATCCTTTACTAATTTTTCTGATACAACATCAAGAATTTCAGCACCTAATTCTTCAATCATGCAAGTATACACATGTAGTAGGACTCTAATACTTGCTGGTGGGCTAGGAACATAAACAATACTCCAATCTACTGGCTCTAATTGGCTAACTTCAACTTCCTCTTCTTCAGTAACTTGTTCTAACTTTTTTCGATTTTCTCTTTCTTTATCTTTAAAGGAATGATAAGCATGGGTTTTGCCTGTACCAGCTGATCCTAAAATAGGTATTAATCTCGATGATCTATCTCTATGAGTTTGGCGAACAAGGCGATAAACTTCACGATCAATATAACTTCTTGGTCTTGCAATATCGATCCGGTCTGGAATATCCCCACGGGATACGAAATTAGAAAAAGGTAATATAGGCGCCTCTCTCAATACATCAAGATAAAGTTCCTTCTCATCCTCATCTAAATCAGAATAAATAACAATCCACTCTCAAATGTTTTTAATATTAAATTACAAAATTTTTATTTGGAATAACTTTATTAATCTAAACAATTTTTTCTAGAATATAAGCTATAAACTTTTTAACTTTATGTATTTATATTTAAATTCAAATTTAAAAATTTAATTGAACGTGATATCTACACATTTTAAGTGAGTTGTGAATTCATGCCACCAAAAGATGGAGATGAAGACGAAGATGAGGAAGATGATTTTGAGGATCCAATCGATCTCTTCAAATTATTTGGTGACCCAAAAAAAATTTTTAAAGACATAGATATTAGTAAAGTTTTTAATCCAGAACAATTTCAACATATTTTAAAAGAAATTTTTAAGCAAATTTCTAAAGATTTACCAACAGATCTACAAAATCTTTCTCCAGAAGAATTTACTAGAGAGCTTTGGAAGAACCGATCGAAAATTTTTAGAGGGCCAATAATGTATGGCTTTAATATAACATCTGGACCAAATGGAGAACCAATTATTGATTCTTTTGGCACTATAAAGCCGGAATCTCACACTGGCAAAACAAAGGTGAAAAAGAAAAGAGAACCATTAGTAGAAGTTAATCAAGATGAAAATTATCTTATAGTAATAGCAGAAATGCCTGGTGTCACCAGAGACGATATAGTATTAAAAGCAACAACACGATCTTTAACAATATCAACTAAACCAGATTCAAAAAGAAAATATTTTAAGGAAGTAAATTTGCCTGCCGCAATCAATTCTGATTACGCTAAAGCACGATATGTTAATGGGATTCTTGAAATTAAATTAAAAAGAATTGATGAAAAAACGACAAATATTGAAATTGGTGATTAAAACTTAATCCGAACTCTCTCTACCAACTTCTACCATAAGAATATTCTTTAAAATTTTTTTGTCGTCATCTGCAGTCTCATTATGAGGCGTCAAAACTTTATAAATATATAAGTCCTCTCTGCGTCCGTGTGAAATAACTTTCTCCCACTGCATATTAATTGTTATTTTAATTTTAGTTATTTAAAAAACTTTTGTTTTATTATTTTTTAAAAAAATTTTTTAAAAAAAGTTCGTGAAACGCATCTTTCACGATTAAACTAAAATATCTAAATATTCTTTAAGTATAACTCTTCGTAATATTTTAATTTATTGATCAGTATTTAGTTTTAAATTTAGTAAATTTAATTTTGATATCTTGAATAAATTGTTGATTTAAAACTCCTTTTTCTGAAAAAATATGCTTGTATTTAAATCCTGCCC
>JBHLPZ010000253.1:0-4278 GCA_048885325.1 Candidatus Odinarchaeota archaeon | reverse complement strand
AACTTCAATTGTGGTTCATACTTAGTTATGAATGATAAACCTTAAATTGAACTTTTGACAATTAATAATTAATAAGGCAGGTTGTGTTAAAAGCTGATTTTATGAGTGGAATAGAACAATTAAATTATCCTCCTGATGAAATATTATCTCCTTCCGTTGCCCGGAGGAAAAACTTTGAGCATATTATACTCTGGATGTTATCTAACAATGAAGAGTGCGAATGGTCGGATTTTACAGAGGACCCGATAGGTATTAGTCAATCAACATTTTCAATTTATAAGAATAGGTTAGAATCTAAGGGTTTTATTGAAAATATAAGGCGAGGGTATTATAAAATTACTATTGCCGGTCGAGAGCGGTATTATGAATTATCACGGATGAAGAGCAAAAAAAGAAAGTTGAATTATCCCCCAAAAGCGATATTACGAAAAAGAAATTATGATCATTGGATTCTATGGATGGTTTTTAATAATAATTATTGTAAGTGGGCTGATTTTCTTCAAGAACCTCTTTCAATTAATCAATCTTCGTTATCAAAAAATTTGAATTCATTATTAGATAATGGTCATATTCAAAAGGATAATAAGAGGTATAAAATTACAGAAGCAGGGAAGGTAGAATATTCTCGCATGTTAAGGTTGTATGATCTTGATCGCCAATCAATTTTAGAGGAGGAAAGTAAAAGAATTGAGGAAATCACCAAAAAGACTCGAGAATTCTTTAGGAAGTATAATATTGAGGATCGGGATGTAAAATTTCGATTTTTAAATAATGTATTAATGATGGATTATGCGAAGGTACAAAGTTCATTAGATAATGAGGAGGATTTTAAAAAGATTTTGTTATTTTTTTCGATTAATCATCCGAACTCGTATCCTGAATATATTTCTCCGGAGGAGTTTTCTATTAAGTATGATATTGAAAAAATAATATTAGAATTTCATATTCTCCAAATTGTAGAGAAAGAGATTTATCCAATAAAGTTTTTTAATTTAACTACTAGGGATGGCCAAACTTTTTATTTTCAGGCTGGAGAAAAGATAGAGAAAGTGCTTCGGGCTATTGTGGATGAATATATTGCAAAATTTACATACTTGAATAAGTTAGGAGGCTATCCCTACTATAATATGTATTCATTGATAGATGATATATTAGAAAATATATGTGATAATTTATTTCATAACGGCTTAAGAGATTCAATGAGAGAATTTTTAGCAGAATATATTAAATATTTAACTTATAAAATCGAAACTGAAAAACAATTAATTGACGCGTCAGATAAGTTAGAAGGATTTATTTATGAGAACATCCCAATGTTGCTTCAGAGTTATGAATCTGGTGATTTAGAACATCAATTTAAGGCAAAGAAGGAACATAGATATTATTTATATCCAGATACATTAAAAGCGTTGGCACCATATTACATGAAAAATATCAAAACAGTTTTTCAGAAAACTATTGCTAACATTAAAGAGAGAGATCCTGATAAAGCTCTAGAAGTATTAGACTCAGCAATTGAATTAGAACCAGAAAAAATTGAATTATATATTTTAAAGTCGATTGTGATATGTCTTTGGAGAAGACATAGGGAGGCGATAGAACTTTTAGAGGAACAGCTTGACAAGCTTAGTGATGCAGATGATAATCAACTTATTCCAATAATTACGTTTATCTCAACTTTTTGTCATTTATCTTTAGGAAATTATGAAAAAGCTGTAGAAATTTCCCATGATGCGATCCAAATAAATTCTAATCATCCAATTTCACGTTTAACTCGAGCCTTTATTTTTGGTTATAACCTTATTCATAAATGGGATCCTGAGAATGCTAGTTTAGATTATTTCATAGACGAGATAGAAGACACTATATCATTGGAGTCCAATACTTTAAATGTATCTAGATATTACCAATTGAAAGCTATAATCTTCTTTGAGCTGAGAAGATTTGACGAAGCTGCTGAGGCAATAGATACTGCTATCGAATTAAAACCTAAGATAATAGATTATTATTATAAAAAAATTCATGGTTTTATACTTAACAAAAGATTTAAGGAAGCAATAGAATTTGTTGAAGTTGCCATCAATCAATTTCCTGATGAAAATAAACACTTTCTAAGTAAGAAAGCATATATTTTGGATAAGATGGGATATCATGAAGATGATCCTTCAAAATTTGAAGAATCACTTGAAATTTTGGATAAACTCATAGAACTTTATCCAGAAGACTATGATTTACTTAACTCAAAAGTATATGTATTAGCGTATTTAGAACAAGAGAGTGATGCAATGGATCTTGCTAAAAAACTGGTGAATTTAGATCCAAACTGTGGAAATTACCATGATTCTTATGGAGAAATTTTAATGATGTTTAAAAAATATAAAGAAGCTGTAGAATTATTTAAAGAAGCTTTAAACCTTGAGCGTTATGGCCATTTTGTTTATCAGACATTCATTAAGCTAGGTATATGTTATTTCAATCTTGAAGAATATGATTTAGCTAAAGAATGCTTAGAACAAGGTATAGAGCATACGCATTCTTGTTTATGTGATCAAGAAAAGAAAGAACATTGGTTGGAAAAAGCAAATAGATATATGCTCAAAATCAAGGAATTAAGTATAAGAACTCAATAGGATTCACTTTTAAATGATAACAATAGATGAGTTAGAATATTATGGGATACAAATACGTAAAGGGCGTTAAGGAGAATCCCAAATTTGGGAAACTATTAGCAGTAAATTTTAATCCTTACAAAGTGTGTAGTTTTAACTGCGTGTATTGTGGAATTGGACCAACAACAGATAAAATTTGTGAACGTAAACTATTTTATCCCCCTGAGGATGTGTTTAGAGAAATAAGAGATTATATTGAAAAACATGGAGAACCGGATTATGCTTGGTTAACTGGCCTGGGCGAACCAACTCTATATTCAGGGTTTAAGCAACTGTCTAAGATGATAAAAGGATTATATCCAGATATCAAAATTGGAGTGTATTCTAATGGTTCATTATTCTTTCGTGAGGATGTAAGAGATGATTTTTCTTTGAGTGATCTGATGTTAATCAATCTAAATAGTGTATATCCAAATGAATTTTCAAAGATTTGCAGACATCATAAAGAAGTTAACTTGGATGAAATAATTAATGGAATAAAATTATTTAGGCAACAATTTGGGGGTGTTTTTGGAATCGTAAGTATTTTTTTAGATGGAATTAATGATAATCAGAAGAATTTAAATGGACTAAAACGGCTTCTTTTAGACATTAAGCCTGATTTTTATGTGCTTAAAAACTACGCATGTAGGGGTTATAAGGCATTAGATGGAGAATTTAAAAAAATGGCTGAGGATATATTTAACGATCTACCATTTGAGACTGTTTATAACTTCTAATAACAACTCTATTTCTTAAAAAATATAAAAGGTAAGACTATGGGATGAAAAATGGGTTATAAATATGTTGAAGAAGTAATTCAGGACCCCAAACTTGGAAATATGTTGCCAATAAATTTCAATCCCCTTAAAGTATGCTCTTTCAATTGTATTTTTTGTGATTTGGGGGAAACTACACGACTTTTGATGGAACGAGAAATTTTTTTTCCCCCTGAAGAAATCCTCAGTGAAATTGAAGCTTATATTGTAAAAAGCGGAAAGCCAGATTACATTTGGTTAACGGGAAATGGTGAACCTACGCTTTACTTAGGATTCAAGCAAATTGTGTCCCAGATTATGCTTAACTATCCCAAAGTTAAAATTAGAGTATCTACAAACGGCTCATTATTACATCGAGAGGAAGTACGGAATGAACTTCTCTTATGTGATTTTATAACTATAAATTTAAATACCCTAAATCCGAAGGAATATCTAAAAATTTCTCGTCATCATAAAGATGTGAAATTGGAAAATGTAATCAAAGGAATAAGAATACTCCGAGAACATTTCACAGGAGAATTTAGAATTGTAACTATTTATGTTAAAGGAATAAATGATAATAAAAAGAATGTACAAATGCTTAAGTCTTTTTTATCAGAAATTAATCCAAACTATTATCTTATAAAAGTATTTTCTAATAATAGAAATGAATCATTATCAGAAGATTTTAAAAATTATGTAAAAGAAAGCTTTAAAGATGTAAATTTTAGAATTGAAAATAAAATGTAATATTAAATTCTAAAAAATAATAAAAATTTGCTAATTCTTCCATTAATTTTCACTCCATTACAATCTTTTCTAAACTTTTAACGATATTTTGAAGGAATTCTTCTTTCTGATAATCAATCTTT
>JBHLPZ010000252.1:0-4278 GCA_048885325.1 Candidatus Odinarchaeota archaeon | reverse complement strand
TAAAATTGATTTATATTGTCAGACAGATTAATTGAGCTTCGGTTTGAGAATCAAAATCTCAAAAAACAAGTACAAGATTTAGAAAGTAAAGTATTATCACTAGTAGGGTTGGTAGATTTAGAATCAACAGGTGGTCCCGATAAAAAGAATCTATTAAATAATCTATTGATTGAGTTAATTACCTCAACGACTACTCAATTAAATATTGTTTCTCCTAAAGTAGATAAATTCTATGCGAATGAGTTAAAAAAGTTAGCAAACCAAGGTATCCCTGTTTTAATAATCACTAATGATAGGGGAGGACTTTCAATAACTTATCAGGAAGTTTATGATGGCTTAAAGCAAACAGACGGAATAAGTATTATAAACAATCCAAATGTTCGATATTTATTAGTATTTAATTCTGAAAAGGCAATTTACTCAGGAGGATCACTAGATAAAGATGAGCTTGAAAAATCAATTTTAATAGTAACATCTATCCAAGAAACTACCAAGTTGCGTACAATAGCAGAAATCTTTACTTTGATGCTTCCATCATTTATGAGAAAATAAAGTCTTACTTTTTAAAGTTTAATAACTAACTATTAAGATGGATATGAATAAATCTAAAAATAAGAAAGAAAATAATAACAAAGCTGATTTACTCTCGGAAATCCATCAGTATAAAAATGAAAAATCTATTATAAAATCCTCAGGTGATAATTCTCCTCAAAATGAAAGCATTAAAAATTCATCTGAAGATAAATTTGATTGGGATTGGATATTTGAGAAAGGATGGTTGAGAATAAAAAAGTAATAGATTCTAAGTTTGTAGTTAAATTTTTTGGATTAAACTCACAAATCTATAAAGAAACAATTCAATATCTTAAAAAAGAAGTAAATAAAGAGGAACAAAAGTATAGAGAGCATTTAGAACGAAGAAAATCATTTTATAAAAGAGTGTATAATGTCATTCCCAACAAGGATTTGCTTCTTAAACAAACTTATTATGTTATAATTCTTAGATTGATTCTAACTAAAAAATTAAGAGAATATCACGCTGAAAAAGGTGTTGAGTTTAATGAATTTAATGAGTTGTTATACAACTATTTAGATTTAGGTTACTTACAGGAAAAAATACTTAAAATATTAGATAAGGGTGTTTTTTTACATCAAGATTTATTCCATATGCTTTATCAACAAATTTTTTTTCCAATAATAAGGCACCGGTTAGGAGAATTCTATACTTCCCAAAATTTAGTAAAGAAGATGGTTGAAGATTTCTATGAATTTGGGAATAAAATTTTAGATCCGGCATGTGGTTCAGGGGGTTTTTTAGTTGAAATTTTCTTGAAAATCTTAAATTCAAATTATCCAAAAGAATTAAAAAAAAAAGCGATTGATAATGTATACGGATTTGATATTAATCCACTAGCAACATTAACGGCTAAAATAAATTTAATCCTAATTCTTTCGGACTTTTTTGAATACGATGAATATAAGAATTATGAGCAGAAAGTTACTTTAATGAACTCGCTGTTTCCTACTCAAGAGGATGAAAAGAATTTTATAAGAATGGGAAAATTAAACAATTCTTTTGATTTAATAATTGGGAATCCACCGTGGTTAACATATAAGGATATTCAAGATAAGAGTTATCAAACAAAAATCAGAACTTTAGCTGAATCATTGAATATTAAACCACCTAGCCAATATATTACTCATATTGAGTTAGCAACTATATTTTTTTATGCTATTCCCAAAAAATTCTTAAAACTCAATGGAAAAATCTTTTTTGTGATCACTAAAAGTGTATTGAATGGAGATCACTGTTATAAATTCAGAAAGTTTTCCATTTTTAATGAGTTAGAAATTTGGGATTTTCCGAATAATTATTTTTTCAATATAAATCATATTTGTCTAAAAGCAAGGTATATTGGAGAAAATAGTGATGTACCACTCTCAAAAAAATATCCTATTACTACTAAAATATTTAATAGTAAATTAGATCTTCAAAAAGAGACAAGGTATAATAGTATTAAGATAGAAGAAGAAGGAGCTAAAATAATACTCCCTGAAAAAGAAATAATAATGCTTAATGATCTTTCATTTAGTAAGTATAAAGGTTTATTTTTTCAAGGGGCCACGCTCGTTCCGAGAACCCTTGTTTTTTTTAATATTGATGATGAAAAAGATGAAACTTTAATGATTTCTTCTGACTCTGATATTCTTTCTCGCGCAAAGAAAAATTGGAGATTCAAATTTCAAAATAAAATTATTGAAAAAAGATTTAGATTTGAAACTTTATTAAATATGGATTTAATTCCATTTTACATAACAAAGTTTCGCAATATATTTTTACCCATTAATGAAACTTATGAATTTGATGTTAATTACCTAGTAAAATATACAAAAGCATATGAATTTTATAATAAATTGAATAATATTTATAAAAGCAAGAAAAAACCAACAAGTAAAATTGATACATTATTCTCAAATCTTAACTATTGGAATAAGCTCTCAAAGCAATATTACAATAAGCGATTTATTGTTGTATACAATGCTAGTGGTTCAACGATTAAAGCAGCTGTTATTGATAACTATGAAAAAGATATTATCATTGCCTCAGAAAACTATTATTTCTCTACTAATATACTTAATGAAGCGTATTATCTATCATCAGTTCTTAATTCCCCAATACTCACGAAAAATATAAAGTTAATTAAATCAAGCAGGCATATTCATAAAAGGCCATTTTCATTTCCTATACCTCTTTACGATAATGAAGACCCCCTCCATAGAAAATTAGCTAATAAGGGAAAGAAATATGAGACTCTAGTTCAGGATCTCTTTTTTAATAATCCAAAAATAAGTTCCTCGAAAGTAAGAATTTTTCTTAGAAAAAAAATTGAAAAAATGGATCTCTTAACAAAAAATGTTGTGTTTGGATTAGAAATATAAAAAGGTAAAAAAAAAATTTTAATTTAGCAACCAAAGCTAGCGTGCTTGATCTGATAACAGAAAAATAAAAATATTAAATTATTTATTCAGATGGTAGCAATGGATTATATTTTGAAGCGATTTCAAATTAAATGCTGCAACTGTGGGGACAATATTGAAGTTTTAGTCCATGAAAAAGGCGAGAACCACTATTATTGTTCTATAAGTAATACGTTATTGGATATGACTATATCCTTTAAGAAGGAAGAAATACCGCTTCTCGAGAACAGCGTGCGGAATAAAAAATGGGCAGAATTTAGAAATCAATTTAAGCGTATAGGGGGAATAGTTTGTCAATCGTGTGGACTCCCATACTGCAAGCATTGTTGGACGGATTATACGATACACAGGGAAGATGAGTATGATGTATATTCTACAGCGACGTGTCCGAAAGGTCATGACTGTCTACTCGATCAGATTTTGTAGGTTCTATCAATTTTTATTGTTAGCTCGTTTGAAATTAATAAATTTCAAAATTGATTATTTATTCTAAATTCTTTCATTCTATATTAAGGTAAATCAAAGAAATCTAATAGACAATTAATGAATATAAGAAAAAAATTTTATAATATTATCGTTATTGATAAATTCTAATAAAATAAACTAGAAAGATTTTTCTTTAATCATAAATTAAATGAAATGACGAGAGAGTAAAAAAGAGAAAATTAAGGTAATACAAAATTTGAATTTTCAGGATTTAGGCATTAATGAACAACTCGCAAATGCCTTGAAAAGATTAGATATAACTAAACCTACTCCAGTACAGCAAGCTACTATTCCTGTAATACTAAAAGAAAGGCATGTAATGGTCCAAGCTAAAACAGGAAGTGGAAAAACATTAGCTTTCTTACTCCCTATTATTGAGAAGTTAAACAATGAACTTAATGAAGTTTTAATTTTAGAACCTACAAGAGAGCTTGCGAAACAAGTTGATCAAGTATTAAAAGACTTAGGAAATCACACAATCAAATCTATGACGATTTATGGGGGAGTGTCAATTGATAATCAAATTAGGCAGTTGGAAAAAGGAGTAAATATTATATGTGGAACACCTGGAAGAATAATTGATCTTTATAAGAGAAAAAAATTAAATCTAAGGAATGTAAAATTTGTTGTAGTAGATGAAGCGGACCGCCTCTTCGATATGGGCTTTGCTCCAGACGTCAATTACATTTTAAGGCAAATTTACAGTAATTATCAGTTCATGCTTTTTTCTGCCACGCTATATTCGCAAATAAGAAAGTTAGTTAAGAAGTATTCCAAAAATAAGTTTGAATTTATAAATCTAAGTAAAGATGA
>JBHLPZ010000251.1:0-4287 GCA_048885325.1 Candidatus Odinarchaeota archaeon | reverse complement strand
GACGAAGCTCGATTAACCGAATATATTTGGACGAATTATGTGTTATCAGAGATGAACTTTACTCATTTACATAAAACCACTTCTAGTTTTAATCCAACATCCCCTCCCGCCCCCAATAATGAATCAACTTTGGATTCTAATAATTTTGATACACATTTCGATTCAGGTTATTCAACAATCTTTTTTGCAGGTCATGGAAACCCATTTACACTTGCTAGTTTGGACATTTTTCCCTCGGTTTATGATAATACAGATGCTTTTTCATGTGAAAACTTAAATATGCCCTCATTGTTTTATGCGTTTGCTTGCTCTAGTTCTTCTTATGATAAAAATGATAATAATATTGGAGAAACTCTAATAAAAAGAGCAGAGGCTGGAACTGTGGGATATATTAGTGGCCTTAGAGTTACTTGGTATGCTCAAAATGACACAAATTTAGAGTGGTTGAATCGCGGAAATGCCAAATTATTTTGGAAAGCATTCTTTGAACAGAAATTTTTCCAACAAGGAAAAGCATTATACGAATCTAAAGTGGAATATATTAATTCTGATAAATTTTCACCCTATTCTCAATATTTCGAATGCCATCGAAAAAATATATTAACTTATTCTTTACTTGGAGATCCTGAATTAGACATCTATACTAATAAACCAATGAAAGCTCAAAATCCATTTACTGATTTTTATCCAGAAGGTCATTTAATATCAACTACTATAAGAAATTTAAACAATAAGACCGTACCATTTGCTAGGGTACATTTAAAAACTGATGACGGTAAATATCGAACATTTTATGCAGATGAAAATGGTTTGGTCAATATTCGATTACCCCCTCAAGCAGATGAAATTTATAATGTTACTATTACAGGTCATAATTTAATACCTTCATATTTTAATTTTTCAACTATAGCTAATGATTATAAACCCCAAATTGTCAGTGCTACTTGGTCTCCAGACTCTCCCTCCATTTTAGATAATATTTGTTTTAATATCACCGCATTTGATAATCACTCAGATATTGAAAGTGTTTTTATCTTGTTGTCCAATAACAATTTCGCAGATTATTCTTATTATTGTATTTCTAATGATAAATACCAAGAACTAATAACTTTAGAGTATGAGCTTAATAAACTCGATCCAGGAGATTATTCCTTTGCATTTTACGTAAGAAATTATGCTAATAATTCGGATATTCTATATAACGAAAATTTCAAATTTGTAATTCCAAAGCCCTTAATGGACTATGTGCTTATAGCTACATTAGTTGTAAATATTAGCTTCATGGGCATTTCATTTTTTGTAATAGTAAAAGAATTAAGAAAACACAAAAAAGGTATTAAATAATTAATTTTTATAAAATAGAGTTTTAATATTTCACATTTAGTTCTTGAAAAAAAATGCTTTCTCAACTATACCTTTTAAAGTTAATGATTTGTTATGAAAAAATTTAATTAGTAGCTTTTACTATTTCTATTTACTCAAAACCATATAAGCAAAGCATTTTTAAAAAAAAATAGCTGAGCTTATGAAATGGTTAATGTGGTCTATTTAACCACAAAAATTATGTGCTATTCGCACAGCGCTGGAAGTTAAACTGTTTTGCGTTGAAGATAGTACTGCAAAAGTGCAAAACGAAAGTTCGCACTGCAGAATTGCGATTTGTGGGAACTTTCAAACTGTGGCTATGGCTACGGTCATGGTGAAACAGGAAAATACCTGGTCCCATCCGAACCCAGAAACGCAAAAAATTTTGTGGTTAAAATAATTCTCTCTAATATGTCCAAAATTTATCTATTTAAAAATAATTCTTTTAAGTGTTCTTTAATAAGATAAATTAAGTTCTAATAACTGTTCAACTGAAATTATCAAAATGCCGGAAAAATTAACAGTGGTTTTAAAATCCATCGGAAGGAAGTGGTTTTTAATCCTTATACTTCTCATTGCGGTCGTGGCTATATTCAATCTGCAAGCTGGTATTTGGATGACTGGTATTACACTAGTTCTATATGGTCTTTCATATATACCAAACTTATTTTTCAGTAATAAACTTAAAAGATTTCTAAAAAACCAATATACTATAGATGATAAAACAATCTCAAAGCATTTCAATCGAAAATATGAAGATATTCAAGAGATATTATTTGAATTATCCCAAAAACAAAGAAAAAAAAATTGGTTGATTATATTTTTGAATAAACAGTATATTTTTTTTAATACACTAACAATTGATAAATTTAAAGAATTGTATAATAAAGGTTTGGGAGAAAAAGAAATCTTAGAAAAATTAAAGAAATTTAAAGTAAATACCCGCGCTGAAATTAAAGCTATTGAAGACACTTTAATTAAAAACGATAGATTGACTGAAAGAGAAATTTCTGTGAAACAATATCGTGATAAACAGAGATATACTTGAATTTCTTGTCTCTTATCTTTTTGTTACATACAAGTAGGCTTTTTTTTATTTTTTAATATTTGAAATATCTCTAAAGATTAATACAGCTAATTCTGTTTGGCCTTCCACGCTAAGCGCAGCACTACTAGATGTACACCAAGAAGTTATTCGATTTCCTTGTAGGTCAAGCAGTTCAAGTTCGTGTTCATGAATTTTTCCGTCCGAAAACGTCTTTTTAGCTATACATTTATTGCATGGTTTTTTGGAATTGGTAAAAACCTCATAACATTTCTTTCCTTTAATATCTGAACCAAATTGATTTTTAGCTACGTTATTACTCCAAATAATATTAAATCCTTTATCAATTAAACAAATAACGTCTGTTAATGAAGAAATTATACCTGCTAAAAGTTGATTGCTACCCCTTAGTGTTTCTTCAGCCCATTTACGTTCTAAGGCTCCACCAATAATTTCTGAAGAGGTTTTCAGTAAATAAAAATCTTCTTTATTCCATGTGCTTATTTTCTGAATATTATCAAATCCAATAAATCCATATAATTCTCCTTTTATGTGCACTGGGAACGCTAAGAATGATTTTATAGCTAGACTCTCTAATTTTTGTCTTGTTGCTTCAGCTTCCTTAGGAAGTTGAGAAACATCCGGAATATAGACAAGCCCATGTTCCTGACATTGGTTCAAGCACCATGGATATTTCTCAACATGTATTACCATAGAATCTAAATGTTTGGGTTCAATATCTTCAGGACACCATTGTTGAGTAAAAAATTCTAGAGAGTTCTCTTCATTAAATAATAATAAGTAAGCACGATTTGCTTCTATTAACCTACCCATTTCAATTAATGATAAATTAATTGTCATATCAGTATCAACATTTCCGATAAACCTAGAAGAGATAGTTGACAAAAATTGTTCGATTAGTAGTTTTCTCTTTATAATCTCTTCAAAATTTTTTTGCTCGGTAATATCTATAACAATTGTTTGTAATACTTTTTTTTTCCCCAATTTAAGTATCGACATTCTAGAAAGAATCCATGCATTAGTTCCATCTTTTTTTTTAACTTGCAGTTCGACTGGTTCTAATAACTCCCCTTCTTGTATCTTTTTATATCTTGATTTTAAAATTGATAAATAATTTGTTGGATATACTGGCAATTCTAAATAATTTTTACCAATTAATTCTTCTCTCTGAAATCCAAATAATTGAGTTGTAGAATCATTTAAATCCAAAATTTCTCCTTTAAGGTTAACTAAGATAATTGCAGATGGAGAATGTTGAAATAAATGCCTGAACTTTTCTTCAGATTTTTTAAGATTCCTTTCAATTTTTATACGTTTACTTATATCTTCGGTATGTACTATAACTAAATCAGGAGGTACAAAATAATATTTAACAGATAAGAATAAATCTTTACCAGTAGTCTTCATCTTATATTTTAATTCTTTTATATATCCACTTTTCTCTTTTATACATCTATCCAATTCTACTAGAAGTTCTGGTTTATTTTCATGGAAAATAGAGGCGTTTTCACCTAAATATTTTTTAATTTTACCATTAGTAGCTTTTTCGGCAGCAATATTGTAATCTATCAGTATAAAGTCGTTGTCAACCTTTTGCAAAACATATGAAGGGATAGGAATATTGTTAAAAAAAGTTTTTATATTATCTTCTGATACTTTAAGTATATTTTCTATAGATGCCATTAGATTTCTCATCCTTAACGCTAAATAATACAATTATTTGGAAGGCTTCTAAAACAGATGTAATTAAAAGACATTAGTTAAAATTTGTGTGCATTAATTTATTATTAGCTTTGTATATTTAAGAGTTTCTAATTTCGGTTTTTTAATTTCTGAAATTAATGAGAAAATTATGG
>JBHLPZ010000250.1:0-4294 GCA_048885325.1 Candidatus Odinarchaeota archaeon | reverse complement strand
AAGAAGCTTCTAATAAGAATAATTCTAACCAAAAAAAATAATAAAATCTAGAGAAACAGACTTTTGAAAATAAAAATTTAAAAGAAAATCAAGTTAAAATTTTCTTTTTCTTTATTCTAGTTTGAACCATTTGATTCAAAATTAGGATATAATAAAAATTTTCTTTAATTATACTTCTTTAACTATTTCTATAAATTATATACTTGATTCAATTATGAATGAGAAATATTATGACGAAATTTTTTCTCTTTTCGAAGAAGTATCAAATGGTTTCAAACGAAAAAATCAATATTTCGATATTCTTTATGATTGTATATCTTCTGTATACATTACAAAATCGCCTTCTGCAGAGAATATTTCTGTAAATAATAAAACTTCTGGTATTGTCGCTCGAACTTTTTTAGGTATGTGGAAAGAAACAGCATTTGATAACCTTGTTGATATCAAAAAAATACAAGAATCGATACCAAAAGTTTCAAATATGGGGAAAAAGATCGCAGAATTTGAGGGTTGGACATTAAACGAAGAAATAATGCCTAAAAAAGACTCCTCTAAAATACCAGTTAATAAAAAATTAGAGAAGATCAGAGAAATATATGATTATATACAAAAATTTGATAATAGAATTGTTAGAACAGAGGTTAGATATATTGAATTTCTAATAGAACGAATTTTCGCTAACAATGAAGGATGTCTCCTAAGGCAATTAATACCCAGAATAAAACTTTATATTATTCCTATTGCAAAAGAAGGTGCTGTGGTAGACTACGATTATTATGCTAATAATGGTGAAATTGGATTTGAAATTTTTGATGAAATTCCTACTGAAAAGCTAGATGTGATTGCACAAAATTCATTAGATATGTTAAAAGCGATAGCTCCACCATCAGGTAGATCAACCGTTATTTTAGATCCAAGTTTAACCGGTATCATAGCTCATGAAAGTTTTGGACACGGACTTGAAGCTGATCAAGTATTAAGGGAGAGAAGTTATTTAAAACAATATCTTAATAAAAGGGTAGCTTCAGATATTTGTAAAATTTATGATACTCCTTCCTTAACTGGACCTATTGGTTCATATTTTTTTGACGATGAGGGTATTCGAGCAGGGAAAAATATTTTGGTAGAAGATGGTATCCTAAAAAATTTTATTTATGATAGAAGAACTGCCTCAGAACTTAATAGTATCCCTCAAGGAAATGGACGCAGAGAAAGTTTCGCTCATCCGATAAATGTGCGTATGACAAACACCTATTTTGAACCTGGAGATCATGAGCTTAATGAGATGATATCAGAAATTCAAAATGGTGTAATTTTAACACATGCAAATTTTGGCATGGAAGATCCTATAGGTGGTGGAATGCAAGTTACCTCTAAAAAAGGCTATTTAATAGAAAATGGAGAAAAAACTAAAATATTGAGATCAGTTGCTTTAAGTGGGGTTGTTTTAGAGTTATTACAAAATATAGATGCGATAAGTAAAGATACTTTGAAATTAGATGGTGGTACATGTGGAAAAGGTAGTGAAGATCTCATTCCAGTAAGTTCTGGTGGAAGCTTTATTAGAGTAAATAATGCAATTATAAGCCAAGGGTGATTAAGCAAATGTCCAAAATGAAATTAGATATTATAGAAAATAGATTAAAAGCAAAAGAGATCTCTCAATACGAAATTTTCTTAATAGAAAGGAAGATATTCGAAAGCATTTTTCTAAAAAACAAACCTGACAATGAACGGGAAATCGAAAATACAGAGTTTTTTCTAAGAATTTTAAATCAAAGCGAAAATAAAACAGGACTTGGAATTATCAAAGCGAATTCTTTCAATCTTCAAGATATTGATAATGCTATAGAAATCTGTTTAAAAACATCAAAAACTAACACATCTCCTAAATATACTTTTCCTGATAAGAAACCAATTCCCGAAATTTCAATGGTCGATAAAAAAGTATTAAATGATCCTGTAGGAATTAAAAAGGATTTATGTGAGGAATTAATAAAAGTAGTAGATGAACAGAAAAAAGTTCTCCCCACTTTTGGGCGATTCAGAATTCATGTTCATAATTCATTCCTTAGAAATAGTAATCAGCTTAATCTTGAGGCATCAAAAACTTTTTTCTTCTGTGAACTATCCTTAAAAGCTGAAAGAGATAATAAATTAGCTGAATATTGGACTTCTAATTATTTTAAAGAGAGGGAACATTTAAATTTTGAATCTAGAATCAAACATTGGGCAAATCTAGCTATTGATAATTTGACAGCAGAATTGCCAAAACCTAATCCTAAAGCAGTTGTAATATTTCCTCCTCACGTGTTAAAAATTGCTATAAATGAAGTAATAGGTTTCCATGCTTTAGGATTTGCTCATTTTGAAGGCGTATCTACCTTTAATTTAGAAAATAAGGTTGCCTCTGATAATTTTTCATTGGAAGATAATGGATTATTAGAAGGTGGACTAAATACCTGCCCTTGGGATGGAGAGGGTAATCCTCATCAAAAAACTGAAATAATTAGTAAAGGGATTTTCAAAAATAGATTATATGATCAAAAATATGCGATGTTAGAAAATGCAGTATCAACTGGCAATGGTATCAGAGATGATGATGGTTCGGTTATTAATAGTATAAGTAATTTTTCGGTTCTTCCTGGTGACATTTCTAAAGATGAGATGATTTCAAATATAGATGAGGGATATTATATTGAGAAGTTTTCGTGGCTAAATCCAGATCCCATATTAGGATTTTTTGGTGCAGAAATAAGAAATGGATATTATATTCAAAATGGTGAATTTAAGAATCCTATAAAACTTGGAAATGTTAGTGGAAATGTTTTACAAATAGTAAATAATTGTATCCATATCTCTAAAGAACGTGAGTTTGCAGAAAATTCGCTTTTTCCATATATTGCGTTTAAAAACTTACATATATCTTCTTAAAAGTGTTAAAACTTTTTTTCTTATTGAAAAGATTCTACAAAGTTATTTCTTATCTCTTATCTTCAATCTTAACTTGTATTAAGTTATAATTTCTAGTTCCTAAACCAATTTTTTCAGCAGCTTTTAGTTGGATTTCCCAATTATTTAACTTTTTTCCGTTTAAATTAAAATCTAGCTCTCCAGATTGAGGATCAAATCTTGGAATATAAGAAAACCAATCGCTGCCATTATTCTCTAAACTCTTAATATCACTAAGTACTGAATTCGAATTAAAACTAGATTTATGTGCTAAATCAATACAAGCTTGATCAATTGCTACAGGATCGTGAGATGATAATACACCTACATCTGGAATGAAGGGAACATCGGAAGATCCACAATCACATTGCCACGTAATATCAATAGCATAATTTATATAAAAAATCTTATCTTTACCAAAATAATCAACAACACCTTTCGCATTATCTACAAATCTATATATAAAATCTTCTGTTGTAGATGTTCCAGTATCAATTACACCTTTATCACATATGGATCTGCACATATAGCAATAGCGACATTTATCCCAATTCTTTTTAAGAATTTTATCGACCCCCTTACTTAAAGCGCCAGTTGGGCAAACATTTATACATTTATCACACTCTTTCGTACATTTACTTAAATCATAATCAAATATTGTACCTAAATGAGCACGAATTTTTTGGCCTTTAGCTACACACCCAATACCTAAGTTTTTCAGAGCACCTCCGAAGCCAGCATTCGAATGACCCTTAAAATGAGTCGCTAACACCATATAATCGAACTCTCTTAAACGCCCTGCTACAAAAACCTCTTTAATTAAATTTCCATCAATTGGCTGTACGTTAAAATCAATTCCATGTGACCCATCTAACATCAATATTGGAGCTCCCATGGTTTCTTGCGTAAATCCATGCATTAATGCAACTTGCAAGTATTCTTCTTCATTTGCTCGACCACTATATTCAGTATGAACTCCAGAAATACTTTCAGGTAATCCCCACCCACAAGATTCTGCAACTGAAGGAACTCCACCAAAATTTTTGATAAAATCACATAAAAATCGAATATATGAAGGTCTAAGATATCTTGTATTTTCTAATGCACCAAAATGAGTTTTAATAACTACTTTATCGTTTTTCTTTAGGTTTTCCTTGATTCCAAGTTTTTCCAATGCTAAAGGACCTTTTATTTTGCTCATACTTTCTTTATATGTTTGAGAACGTGCTGTGAAAAAGTAAACGTCTGATTTCATTACTATTCACTTTCTATTAGTATTTACTTTAAATTTTTGTCTCAAAATATTTTATTTAAATTAAATTTAGTTTTTATTAGATATATA
>JBHLPZ010000249.1:0-4319 GCA_048885325.1 Candidatus Odinarchaeota archaeon | reverse complement strand
TAGTGGTCCAAAAATCCCGTATAATCCAAGTAGTTTTGGTATTCTCGTTTTATAAAGTAAGATATACCATCCCATAAAAAAGGCGGAAAGCACAAAACCTACAAATGCTAGCTCTGACATTACATTATGAAGTTCTGCACCAAAGAGAATATCACTTCTATCTTCGCTAAATATGCCCACCCCAATATATCCCAATCCTCCAATGAGTCCAAAGATAAAACCGCTACTTGTTAATCTGATTCTTAACCTAGTATATTTACGCATATCTTTTTGTGGTATTGGTAAGAGGAGATTTTCCATATAGTATGTAATAGGTATTGTTAACGATCCAGCAATTATACAAGCCATATCATACAAATAAGGAGCAGGAGTATAAGGACTTCCACCGAGATCACTAATCCAGTTCTCAATAATAGAATATCCACTTGGGCTGAATATTGATGCAACAACTACACCAGCAATGAGAAAAGAGAGGTATAGAATAATAGCTATAATTCCACAGATTTTAACGATTCTAAAATTTATAACTTTATCAAATATAGTTGTTCTTATTTTATTTATTGATTCTCTTAATGACATAATAAACCCATATCCATTTTTAATAATCTAAATTACAAATACATAAAAAGTTAATTAATTAGAGGGATTGAGTTTAAATTCTTTAAAAAAAAACTAAATAAGAGAAGAATTTTCAGATTTGATCAGATTTTTTATTGAAATTCATAATATTTTTTAAATTATTATTGGATTTCGAAATATTTATTAAATTGAACGATCTAAAATCATAATAATTAAATAAAATTTTGGCTTTAAGAGTTAAACACAAGTCTGTAATGTTAGAACAAAATAAATTGCCAGAAGAGATATTCCAACGCAGAGAAGAGTTCGGGATTGACAATTCTATTAAATTGTTAACGAATATCATTGAAACTGAAAAAAATGAGAACAAAAGAAGGGGTGCAGTGAAGTATTTAGGATTAGTAAGCAAAGAAGCACCTTCATTAAAGAAAGAATGTTTTGCTACTCTGGAAAATATATTAATTTCTGGAGACAGTATCGAAATTAAATGTGAAGCTGCGAAGGCTTTAGGAAAACTCGAATATGATAAAGCTTTAAAACCTTTGACATGGGTATTAGAAGAAAATCCTGATAATCTTGAAATAAGGCTCTCAGTATTAAAAGCAATAAAGAAAATACAATTTCTGGAAAATGAAATTAAGCTATTTATTAAGGAATTAGGAAGTCCCTTTACATCAATTAGAGATTACGTTAGAAATAAATTACTAACACTTAATCCCGAAGAGTTAATAAATGCTTTAGTAGTAGCACTGAAAACCGAAGAATTCTCAGATGAACATAAATCTGAGCTTATAAAATTAATTGGTATTGATTTATCTATGATTGATGTTTCATTTGAAGATGCTAGCTTTTTAAAACTAAAGTATCCTGAAGTACTTTCTGATTTATTGTCAAATAAACATATTTTACTAAATGAAATAACACAAATTTTAAAGGAAGAAGATTCTGAGTTAATGGACGCAATATTAACCATAGTAAAATTATTAAAAAACGAGATTAAGAATGAGATCATTAAGTTAATACTTATTGATGATTTTATTGTTAAGAAAAACGCAATTAAATTAACCGGAAAATTAAGACTAACTGATGCTGTAGATTTACTAGTTACAAATTTGGATAACATTTACAATGAAGTCAGTATTGCTTCAATTAAAGCTTTAGGTGAAATTGGAGATATGGCAGCAATTCCAGATCTTTTAGGTGTATTAGATATAGAAGATGTAAGCTTTGAATACACAGATCTAGATATGAAACTCTTTATTTTAGATGCAATTAAAAACATATATTTGATTAATAATGAAGCAAATTATGATAACTTATATTCCTATTTAGAAAAAGATAATGACACTCTTAAAGAAAGTGTCGCGTTTATTTTTGGCGAATTAGGAAAGGAGAATTTTGTAGATCCCCTAATTAATTTATTACATGAAAGAAACTTAGATGTGAAGAAAAATGCTATAATTGCCCTTGGGAAAATAGGTAATCTGAAAGCGTTAGATCAATTAATAAGAATACTAGATGATAAGGATTCCTATTGGTTAATTAAAAAGGTAAGTGTTGATGCTATTTATAATATTTTTCATAAAAATTGGTACAAATTAAAAGAAGATGAGAAAGATCTGAAAAGAGAATTAAATAAAAATCTTGCAATGTTAATTGAACATTTAAAAATCAATGAAAATGAAGATTTTAAAGTAAAGCTAAGTTTAATTAAATTCTTGGAAGCGTATGGTGGGGAAAAAGCTTTGGATGCATTATTAAAACGAGTAAACGATTTTAATAGAGTTGTAAGAATCCATGCCTCCAACGCCATCAAAAGAATTGAAGAAAAACTTGAATTAGAAAAATCGGCATAACAATTCTTATCCCTTATGGAAAAAATATTTAAGAATCCTTTGTTTCCTAAAGGATGATGAAATCTAAAAATATGGGACTTCTGATCTCTGTGGTTTTTATATATGGATTATTAGTATTATTTTATATATGGATTATTTGGACTATATCCTATCCCTATTTACTTTTTATTAATAATTTTAATAGGGATGTAGTTCTAATAAATATAATAATCCATGTAGCAGGGACCTATTTCTTCGCAACCATATTTGAATTTGTTATTCTTCTAATTTTTCTCAAGCATTATCATTTAAAACTCAAAGTTTTTATTTATATCCCTTTTATTAAACTGATTACCTATCCGTTTTTACTTTTTGGCCATGTTTTTACCTTATTACCTTTTTTTAGTTTCATATTATTTATCTTATATATTTTTATGGCAGAAGGTTCTACTGTCTATATTGAATATGTTCTTTTATTATACAAATTTGAGAAATCAGGAGTATGGATTTTAGACAAGAAGTTAAAAGGCCTAACATTAGCGGGGATTATTGTGGCAAATATAATACCTTTTTCGTATAACCTTTTTTTAATGGGAATTGGCCCCCTACCTTTCTTTCTTTCTAACCCTTTCAAAAGCTTTTAATCTTTTTCAATAGATTTACTTAAAAATTCATATATCTTGAAGAAAAACTTGAGGCTGAAGAAAATTCGTGAACCATTTGTTAATTTTCACTTTTATAGTCATAATAGATGTCATTTTATTATGAAAATGTACAATTTAACTGGAATTTTGTAATAGAACAAAAATTTGTCCTAATCTTTAGGTTTGTTTTCGATCAAAATTATATGATTCCTACAAACCATTTTCTATTTATTAAATTTAAGTGGAGCCTTTCATAAATCTTTTAAACTTATTAATAAATTTTAAAGGATTTAATCCATTCCTTTATATAAGTTTCTAATCAAACAAATTAGGTTTTTTCTGAAGTTTAACTGGTTTCTTAATTATGGTACAAGAACAATCAAAGAATAAAGAAGCTGCAACCCAATATGAATATTCTTTTGATTATATTCAAAAGAAGCTTGAAGGCAAGAAAGATTCGTATGGAATGCTAATGAAAGAGATTATACGAGCTGGAATTTGTACTGAATGTGGAACTTGTGCGGCTGTATGTCCTGTCCTTGAATGGGATTATGTTACAAGTCAACCAAAGTTAATAGGAAAATGCACTGGTTGTGGAATTTGTTACAATCAATGCCCTCGTACAATTACAGATCCAATTCAACTGATGGGAGAATTTAAAACTGGGTATACCGCCAATACAAACATACCTGAGGTGATAGGCGGTCAAGATGGAGGAACTGTGACCTCTTTATTAATTTATCTTTTTGATGAGCACCTAATAGATGCTGCAGTGGTTACTATGAAGGATCCAAAAAACCCATGGCATCCTGTTGCCCAAATAATTACAAATAAGGATGATGCGGTAAAAGCCTCCGGATCTATTTATTCTCACTCACAAACCGTTGAAGCATTGATGGATGCAATTCGGCAAGATTATAGATCTATTGCATTCGTTGGAACTCCTTGTAATATTGATGCAGTTGATAAAATGACGAATTCTCCCGCAGGAATGTTAAAGTATTTCATGAGGGCCCATATCCTTAAGATAGGTCTTTTTTGTATGGATTCATTTGCTCCAGAAGCAATCTATCCCTTTTTTAAGAAAGATGGTATTGATCTTTCTAAAGTTCAAAAAATGGATATTCATAAAGGTAAATTTCACATATACTATGATGCTCAAGGAGAACCAGTAAAATCTTATTCAATAAATCAATTAGATAAATTTAAGTCCTCAAGTTGTAATTTTTGTATAGATTTAACTGCTGAGAATGCTGATATC
>JBHLPZ010000248.1:0-4345 GCA_048885325.1 Candidatus Odinarchaeota archaeon | reverse complement strand
AATTCCAACTATCCCACTGGTAACAGGATGCTCTATATTAAATGTTGTTATCAATACAAATAAGAAATCTAAAAATACACCTAAAAACATCAATCCAGCAAAAAGATTTGCTAAACCTAAATAGATTAATATCTTAGCTTTCGTTTTTCTTGCTTTATATATAAAGAATAAACCAAAAACTATACCAAAAATAACTACTCCAGATGCAGTAATCCCATCAATCCATCCTCTTGGATCAAGCAAACCATATTCACCCAATTATATTGTTATTATTCAATTTTGTAAATTATAAATGTTAATAATATTAAACTCAACCCAGTTTATAAATAAATAGATTACAATATATTGAAGTATTAACATTAAAATATTTATTTAATCAGCCAATATGGTTATCGATAAGTAGTGTTTGAATTAGAAAATCTTATCCGAATTTCAAAAGAATATATTGAACCAGCAAGTATAGTTTTATCGAGAGCTTTTCTTAATGACCCTATATTTTGCTGGCAAATTCCTGATGAGTCTAAAAGAAAAACCAAACTTCATTATCTTTGGAAATTAATTTTAAAAATTTGGATAAAGTTAGGAGAAGTATATACCACATCAGAAAACTTGGAAGGAATTGCTGTATGGCATCCTCCAGGAATGGTAAATATCTCTTATTGGAAATATATCTTAAATGGTGGTTTTATTCTTCCTTTTAGATTTGGAATTAAATCTACAAAAAAATTAATGTATATCCAGGATGTGAATGTATCAATGCGTAATCATCTTATAAAAACTCCATATTGGTATTTGGGACCAATTGGTGTTGATCCAGAACATCAAGGAAAAGGCTTTGCAAGCAAGTTGCTAAAACCCATGTTAGATCGCATCTTTTGGGAAAATTTGCCTATTTTATTAGAAACAAATGCCAGAAAAAATGTTTCTATCTATGAACATTTTGGATTTGAAGTAATTGAAGAAATAATCATTCCAAAAACTAATTTTATTAGTTGGATTATGATAAAAAATGATTAAAGGAGGAAATATTGCCTTATTACTTTTGATCTTGTTTTTCAAAAAAAAGAGACTTCTTTATATCAAACTCAAGGTCTCGTAATTTTCGTTTTATTTCTGCGGGATTATAATCTTTTTTCAACATATCAATAATAGTTTCTTTTAAAATTTCTAGATTATCGACTGCACACTGATAAAAAATATTATTTTCATCCATACTCATACTTAAAATATCATATAACCCTGTGAGGGCATCTCTTATTTTTTCATAATATTCCCACGCTCTATCTAAATCAGATTCCTTATTCGTGTCAGTCATCATCGCTAAATCAAAAGTTTGTTAAATAAAAAAATGCAATACAATTTATAACATTTCTCTAATTAAATAAGAAGAGTTATATCCTTAAATCATAGGAATTAGATTAAAGGTTGGATAAATATACATTTAAAATATGTTAAATTCTTGAATATTTAAATTAAATTTTGTATTTAATACCATTATTTTATTCGATATTTGATATTTCATTATGAAAAAAGCATATTACATATTGTTTATATTTGTTATTTTTGAATTAGTGCTCTATATCATTTCTATTTTCATGCCTCCGGATGTGCAGTTTGTATTTATAACCCTCTTAATAGCAATACCAATAGGATTAATTGTATTTTCTATTCTTTTTACTTATATTTACGGTATTCATGGAGATCCTTACACAGCAGGCTCAGCTGATTATCATCGCCCTTTAATACAAGATAAAAAAGAATTTTTAAAAGCCCAACCTTTTTTTTGCGGCGAATGTAAAACATTCACTGATTTATTATTGGAATACTGTGAAAATTGTGGAACTAAAGATAGTTTACGAAAAGCTACAAAAAACGATTTTAAGTTTTATGTTAAAAGAATAAGAGAAGATTCCAATCCTTAAACAAAAATATTAGAATATAAATAAAATAAGAAGGTTTAAAAAAACTTTAATTTTACAAAAGTGCTTTTATTTCTTTAGAAAAATCTCCCGCATCAGCATCCTCAAGAATTTTAAAAACTTTCTCCGCATTAACTCTTAATGCTCCATCTAAGAGTTTTTCGAAACCTATTCGAGTGTCTAGTCTTTCAGTTTTTTGTAAATGGAATATAACTCTTCCTAATTCATTTTTTAAGACACCACCTTCAGCATTTAAGCAAACATCAAGAAGAGCAGGAGCTACTTCTTCAATAACTTCCATGTCAACGTTGCTTGCTAATTTATACACTTTTTTTATTTGTTCATCGGTTAATGTTAAAACTTCTGTTTTTGTTTTGATTACTTCCATTTTTTTTCACTTTTTAATTTTATTTTTAGTACTAACTAACGTAAGAATAAGTTCATATTTAAATGTATTGGGGTTTTTTTCGTTTCCCATTTTACGAGATCGGGCGAATTCTTGAAAAGTTAACCATTTCAGGAATAATTTTGACAGAATCCGGAATTGATTAAGTTAATGCTGAAATTATCTCATTTCTCATGGTTTTTTACCATTCAAAGTATTGTTTTCTTACTTTTTTCGGATTTTTTTTGACGAAAAAAGTCATATATTAAAATGATGGGTACGAAATGGGTCTTTCTGATACAAAAAAAAGTTATGAAAAAATGATCAAAACTTCACAAATTTTTGCTAAATTTTTTTGAATTGACAAATTTTTTATTGAAACTTATTTACTTCTTGATCAAATTATACTTTTTGAATCATAATTGGATTCGATTATTATTGTATTTGGTACTTTATTTAAGTTTTATAATCGATAATATACAAAAATAATGAAAAAGAAGTCAAGGATTTATATTACTTATTTTTAAATTTCAAAACATCATGTAATTTAATTTTCATAGATAATTTATAACTTAAGATGTTAATAACAGCTTTTAGTGAAGCTTTTGAACCTAATTTATGATACATTAACCTAAATAAAATCCCACACAAAGCAGTTCCAATTACCCAAATAATTAAAATCTCGATAAAGTTGAATTGTCCAGGGAAAAGAAAATATAGTAGATTGTGCGATAAATAGATAGTAAAAGAGTAAAATGAGAAATAATATAATAGTTTATAGCTTTTAGTAGTTTTAAATACGTCAAATACTTCAATTGCAAGGAATATTGAAAAAACAACTAAAACCAAACCCCAAGAATAAGTTAATGAGGATAAAGTGCCTAAAGATAAAAAATTTGGAAATTGAAAGAAAATTCCAAATATTAAGACACAAGTTCCAATAAGTAAAGATGGTAAAATGAATTTAGTTTTAAATTTACATTTTCTTTTTATCTGATCCTCTATAATATTAATCTCAAATAGAATATCGCCTATTACGGTTCCTAAAAGGAAAATCCCAAAGTAAGTTAGAATAATGTATTGATCTGAAGGATTATATAATATATGAAATGAGAATCCGAAAAAATTAGGTTGTCCTTCATAAGGCAATAATAATTCCAATAATATCATGTTTATAGCAAACGCAAAAATACTTACAATTATTCTTATATATTTAGACATCTTTAAGAAAGGCCAAGCTATTATAAGCGAAAATCCGATTGTTTGTAGAACATACCAAGTCCATATATCTGCTAAATCACCGCTCCATATTATTACGAAAAGAGTGTTATAAAGAAAACCTATAAGTAAAATTATTATTGCTCTAATGAAATAAATCTTTCTAACGGTTAATAGACTAAATTCTTTTGAATTGTTATTTTTAATTAGATTATTTTTATAAGCTAAGGCAGTACTTATTCCTGATACAAACAGGAATCCTGTAGCACCAACCGATTCGAGAAAAGCAAACATCCAATCTTTAAACCAATAACTTTCAGAACTGATCCACCACTCTAATATATGCCCAAATATCATAATCCACATGCATATGCCGCGAATAGTATCAATGCTGCCTATTCTTCTCATTTTAAATAAGATTCCTTAATTTCTTGTATTAGTATTTTAATACAAAATTAGATAAAAAATTTCTTAAATTTTTGATTTCTAGATTTATAAATTAGGGCTCTTCTTGGTTGTTTAGTATTATAGGTTGGGTCTTTTTCCTACATAAATTTTATAAATTTCCAATGGATATTTTAAAGAAAATGAAAAAATCAAATAAAATTAAATTTCTCCAGTTTTTAGCTATTTTTTTATTATTAATATTATATTCATTATCGTTTTTTATGAAATTCGTAGTTAGTTTTAATAGTGGTAATGAAATTGGATTATCACTAGAAGATCATCCACAAATACTAGCGTTTTCAGATAATAGGCTTTTATCGATAGATGATAGTAATTACGCGCATCATGTTGAAGTATCGATGGCAATAAGTGATTT
>JBHLPZ010000247.1:0-4369 GCA_048885325.1 Candidatus Odinarchaeota archaeon | reverse complement strand
ATATTTTAAAATTCTCAATTTTCAATATTATTCAAAATAGAGTTATATTTAGAAAATGCTTTTATCGCCAATTATTAAATTATCCTTGCTAATATTTTCTACATGAACATTGCTTCCTATAATTGAACTTTCAGATATGATATTTCTCAGATTAGCATTTTTCTCAATCACACAATTTTCTAATATACAATTCTCTATTTTTGAACTAGATCCAATTGAAACATAGGGCCCAATTACAGAATTAATAATTTCTGAACTTTTACCAATATAAACAGGATTTTTAATAAAAGATTTATCAATAATAATTTTTAATTGTGAATAATCTTTTTTCTTAGTAAAATAATCTTCCAGTAAATATTTACTTCCGTTTAAAAGTGCAGAAGGTCTTCCAAAATCTAGTATTCCTTGTTTTAAATTAACAGCTGCTATCTTAAAACCACTATCAACTAAATCTTGTAGACTTTTAGTTAAATACATTTCTTTTGTATTTTCATTTCTCTGGTCAAGATATATTTTAATATTATTAAATAATGCGGTTGTGGCAGAATGTGAGAAAGCATAAGGTCCTGAAATTGCTAAATTTGAGATAAACTTTTTTGGTTTTTCAATCAATTTCTTTATAATAAAATGTTTATCAACTACAACAACTCCATAAGAACTTGCATCTTCCTCAGGAACTTCCATTACTGTTATAATTCCATCTACATCGGACTCAAAATAACGATACATTATATATGAATATTCATCAATTGGAATCATGTCTGCTAAGAAAATCAACGCACCTTCTCTCTTGTCCTTATCTTTAGAGTCAATAGTTATTCCTTCGAATCGGTCATGAGCCAAATACACTGCATCAGCTAAACCCCAGAAATATGGAACATCATCATTGTATCCACGTGGAATTTGTTCCTTAAATATTAACTTAAATTTCTGATTATATTTTTTTTTGACAAATTCAGTAATTTGTCTCTTTTTATATCCTACAATTAGAATCAATTCTGTGTCTGAATCAAATGTATTTTCAAATTTATTCAAACCGTGTTCTAACACGGTTTTACCAGCAACATTTATAAATGCTTTAGGCTTACTTAATGTAAAGGGGCGTAACCGTGAGCCTATTCCCGCAATTGGTCCGATTATTTTCATTTTATTGCTTTTAATCTAAATTCATATACTAATTAAGTTTAATCGAAAATTTAATAAAATTGTGATTTATCAGAGTCAAATACTCTTTGTATTGAACCAAATAATATGTCAAGTCCATTCTCTTCTTTAATAGAACAAGGTATTAGTTCTGATGTGGATCCCAATTGCACAAAAACATCTGAAATTAACATTGACAATTCACGTATTAATCCACTTTCACGTTCATTCGTAGAATCCTCTAATGCTTTAAAATCTTGGCTCCAATTCACAATCATTTCTATTTGTTCTTCAGATAGTAAGTCTACTTTAGAAAGCACATTTATCTGAGGGATTCTTCTAAATCTAAATTGAACTGACGCGGCTAAAAGTAATGTTGAGATGAACCCATTCGGTCTAAGCACTAAATTTGAATCAAAAAGAAAGGATACAGCTCTTTGAATTGACCCAAATCCTAAGGAACTTGCTATTAAGGGGCCAGTATCCCTAAATGCAAATAATTCAAGTTGACCCACTGTATCGACAAAAATCCAATCTGGATTAAATTCATCAATTTCTTCTTTTATCTCATCCAAATAATTAACCATTAAATCTGATGCTAATATTATTGCACCATTAGGCCCTAATCCATATTCACTCATTACATCTTCAAGAATAATATATTCTCTTATATCAATATCAGGATTGTAGGGTAAAACTTTTACGCCAGGATCTAGATTTAAGGTGATGGCAGAAATTTCAGGATCTCTATTTAAAACATAGGCTTTTAGTTCACTTGTTAATGTTGATTTTCCACTCCCAGCAGTTCCAATAAAATAATTTAGTAGAATTTATTAAGACCTCCAATATTAAATTTCCACTAAATATTACTTAATGTTTCATATCAATTAAATATTTATTATAACAGTTGTTTTCTCGATCTATTGTTCTACTAATGATAATTTTTTTTGTTGCTCTTTTTTAAATCTTTCAATTTGTTTTTTAATTGCTTCTTCTTCTTTTTTCTTCAACTCTTCCTCATTGAGTGTTAGGCTTCTTAACTCTTCTTCGCTCATTGGTTTTAAAATATCTTTAACATTGAATCCATTATTTTTTTCAATAACTTTTGTAAACTTTTCTTTCATTTCTTTAATTACTAGAACTTTTGCCGATGATCCTATTTGCATTATCATTGGTTTTGAAGGAGGTTTTTTAATTCGCTCTATTCCAGATTCATTGCTTCTCCTTATAGGTGGGCCTGGAGGAATGTATCCAGAAGCGGGATTGTTAAAAGAAAAATTTTTTAATACTGCTGTTAAATTTCTTATTTCATTCGCTATAACTTTTAATGTGTCATTATTTTCTCGAATCATTTCCACTAAAGAATTACTTTCAACAACATTTTCTATTTTTTGTTTTTCTACAACAATTGTTTTCTTTTCTTTATTATTCTCATAATCTTTTTGAATCTCTTCATACAATTTCTCTTTTGTAATTGTCTGTCTAAAACGATTTTTTGAGCCTAAATCTTCTAAATTGTAACCAACATAACAATCTTCATTAATCCAAACATCAGATAAGTTAAGCTTTTCAGTAAATATATATTCTACACGATGTCCGCTCCTTAAAAATATTATTAAACGTAGTATTTTTATTTGAAGATCATCTGAATTTCTGAAATCATCTAATTCGATAGGAAACGATAAACACTCATTTGAGTGGTAGATTTTTTTAATTGATATAATAATTGGGGGTTGTTTGTGGAATATATCTTGTGTTAGAATTTTTGATATTTCAAAATGAATATTTAAATATTTTATTTTTTGAGGTGTATAAATTTCTTTTTCTTTATTATCTTTTTTGAATTCTAAAAAAAGTTTCTGCTGATCGTCCCAAAAGACTTGGAACAATTCCATTTTAAATAATAACCCTTAATTCTTAACACAAATTAATATAAATTAAATCTTTATATCTATATGATGAAAAAAGATTTAAAATCTGATGAGATTATCAAATTAATGATTTTTTCAACTATATACAGTTCTTTTTTAGATTAAATTTGATAAATAATAAATTGGTTTCTTAAAATTTCGTTCAAAATATTCAATTTCTTCTTTTGAATGTTGTCCAATATAACCTTGTACATCTAAAATTAGAATTGCATCTTGATGGTGTAATTTTTTCAACGCAATCGTTTGAAGTTTTTCCCATTCTTCTTCTGAGAACTTTTCTTTATTTAATAATCCATCAATCGAACATATATTTACAATTTTTTCATATTTGATTTGTAATACTGATTCAATTTTCATAAAATATTCTTTAAAACGAGCAGAACCTACTAAATAAATTTGGTCTTCATTAATTCTTGAAAAATCGTATTTTTGTAATTCATCCAAGAACTTCTTATTTAATCGCTCTTTTTTCATAATAATTTAATAAAGGTTCAATTGTAATTAATCCTCCTATGAAACTCAATTCTGTCTATTTAACAGATAATTTAGAGTTCTTAAAGAAATTAAATTCAGGATTGATTGATTTAATATATATTGATCCTCCTTTTTATAGTGGAGTAGACTATGAGGAATTTTCAGATAAATGGGAATCCCTAGAATCTTATTTAGATTTTATGAAGGTAAGAATAATAGAAATGCATCGTGTTTTAAAAGCTACAGGAAGCTTTTATCTTCATTGTGATACCAGTGCAATTTTTGATTTAAAACCTATATGTGATGAAATTTTAGGTCGAGAAAACTTTAGACGAGAAATTGTTTGGAATGTAGGAAGCGTATCTGGATTTAAAAGTCAAGTGAAGGGCTGGGTCCGTCAGCATGATACAATGCTCTATTATACTAAATCAGACGTTTTCACATTTAATAAACAGTATATTCCATATGATCAAGAATATATTAAAAAGATGTTTAGATATAAAGACGAAGATGGACGTATATATCGAAAGAGAAGAGGAGGAAAACAATATCTCGATGAAAGGCCAGGAAATCTAGTTGGAACAGTTTGGAACGACATATATTCATTTCAAACCGCTACTCGAGCAAAAGAGTATCTTGGATATCCTACCCAAAAACCTGAAAAATTACTTGAAAGAATAATATTAGCTTCATCGAATGAAGGAGACTTAATAGCTGATTTCTTCTGTGGTACTGGTACAACACTAGCAGTAGCGAAAAAACTACGTAGGAATTGGATAGGAACTGATAATAATCCAAGTGCTATCGAATTATGTAGAAAG
>JBHLPZ010000246.1:0-4381 GCA_048885325.1 Candidatus Odinarchaeota archaeon | reverse complement strand
TATGAGTTATGGAGAGTACATAATAAAGCTAAAAATCGTCTTATAGAATACGAAAGATCTCATTCATGGATTCTATTCGATGAACATTTATTAACCATTGGATTTTGCCGAAGAATGGCTGAATATAAACGCCCTCTTTTAATATTCACTGATCTTGAACGATTAGCGAAAATTATAAAGAAAAAAGCCCAATTAATTTTTGCTGGAAAAGCTCACCCTGCAGATACTCAATCTAAATCTTATATTAAACAAATCCATGAATTTAGTAATTATTTATGGAATTCATATGGCATAGGGTTAATATTTTTAGAAAATTATGAGATAACATTAGCAAAGTTATTAGTAAGTGGAGTTGATGTGTGGTTAAATAACCCCAGAAGGTATCTAGAAGCAAGTGGAACAAGTGGGATGAAAGCTGCTATTAATGGTGTACTTAATTTTTCCACTTTAGACGGATGGTGGATAGAAGGCTATTATATGTCAGAAAAAAAGGCAGGTTGGGCGATAGGTCCTGAACCGTCTAATCCGAAAGCACAAGACTTGGATGATTCTTTAGATGCTAATGATTTATACTACAAATTAGAAAGTGAAATCATTCCTCTATTTTACCAAAATAAAATTGAATGGCAAGAAAGGATGAAATATGCAATAAAGTTAGGCGCTTATTTTAATACAAGTCGTATGATGGAAGAATATGCTCTAAAATCTTATAAATTAGTGAAACAACCATTATGGAAAAGCAGTGTTTATTAATATTATTTAATTAATCGTAATAATTTATGAGATATATCTAAAAGATGTTAAGAATTGATTAGATTCAACTCAAGTTTTAGAATTGTTATAAAATTAGAAATATCGATTTATTCAAATTATATTAACTTTTTTTCATTAATAAAAATTAAAAAACAGATTTATATAAAGAATTTTCTCTTTTACATTTAATATTTTAATTTTGTCTAAAAAAGAATTATTGTTAATTTATAGCTTATAAATAAAAAGAAGATTAAAAATGGCTATTAATACTTTAACTTCAGAAGAAGCAAAAAAAATGACGATAAATGAGATAACTTCACAACTCTCAACAAGTAAGGAGGGATTATCTAGCGAAGATGCTAAGAAGAGATTAGAAGAATATGGTTATAATGAACTTCCAGAAAAAAAAGTTAATCCTATTATAAAGTTTTTAAAAAATTTCTGGGGACCTATCCCTTGGATGATAGAAATTGCTGCGATTCTTTCAATAGTAATAGAACACTGGGATGACTTTATTATAATAATTTCAATGCTTCTTATTAATGCTGTTGTGCGTTTTTGGGAAGAAAATAAAGCAGACAATGCCATAGAATTATTAAAAGAAAAACTTGCTCTAAGAGCAGAGGTTCTCCGAGATAAGGAATGGAGGGAAATAGAAGCAAGAGAATTAGTTCCCGGAGATGCAATACATATTAGATTGGGAGATATTATCCCCGCTGATGTAAAATTAATTGATGGCGAATATCTTAGTGTTGATGAATCAGTTTTAACAGGTGAATCATTACCAGTCGATAAAAAGGTTTTAGATATGGGGTATGAAGGAGCTATCATTCGACGAGGTGAAATGGATGGTATTGTTGTTGGAACAGGATTAAATACATTTTTTGGAAAGACAACCAAGTTAGTAGAAGAAGCAAAAACAAAAAGTCACTTTCAAAAAGCAATTGTAAAAATTGGAAATTATCTTATTATAATTGCAGTTGTGCTTGTGGTAATAGTTTTTGTTGTTGGAATTTTAAGGACTGAAAATGTTTTCCAATTAATGCAATTTGCGTTAGTTTTAGTAGTAGCTGCAATTCCAGTGGCTTTACCAGCCGTTATGATGGTATCAATGGCAGTGGGAGCAATTAATTTAGCTAAGAAAAAGGCAATTGTAAGCCGATTACTTTCAATTGAAGAGGCTGCAAGTATGGATGTTTTATGTTCAGATAAAACAGGAACTCTTACAAAAAATCAAATTTCTATAGCTAAAGTCATACCTCTTGGAAATTACTCAGAAAAAGAAGTAATTTTATATGGAGGATTAGCATCGAAAGAAGAGAGTAAAGATCCTATTGATGATGCTTTCTTTAATAAAATTAGAGAGTATTCAGAAATTAAATCGGTATTTTCAAAATATCAAGTATTGATTTTCAAACCTTTCGATCCAGTGATAAAAAGAACTGAAGTGAGAATCAAAGATGAAAATAATCAAGAATTTTTAGTATCTAAAGGGGCAATCCAAGTTATTTTATCCTTAATAGAAGAAGATCAAGACCTTCAAAAGTTAGTAAATGAACAAGGAAAGAATTTTGCTTCAGAAGGCTATAGAGCACTAGGAATAGCTAAATCTAATAATCAAAATAAATGGGAATATATTGGAATGGTGGCTCTTCATGATCCACCAAGAGAGGATTCTTCAGAAACAATCAAAACAGCGAAATCATTAGGAATAAAAGTAAAGATGGTAACAGGTGATCATGTTGAAATTGCTAAACAAATAGGAGATAATTTAGGAATTGGAACTAACATAGTAGTATCTTCGGATATTATAGGAAAAGATGATTCTAATACAATAGAATTAGTCGAAGGGGCTGATGGGTTTGCAGAAGTTTATCCAGAACATAAGTATCACATTGTAGAATTATTACAGGGTAAAGATCATGTTGTAGGAATGACTGGAGATGGAGTAAATGATGCTCCTGCATTAAAGAAGGCAGATATAGGAATTGCAGTCTCTAATGCTACTGATGCTGCAAAATCTGCAGCTGATGTAGTACTAACTGATCCAGGCATATCTGTAATCATTAATGCCACACAGGAAAGTCGGAAGATCTTTGAAAGGATGAAGAGTTATGCTGTATATAGGATTGCTGAAACTGTTCGAATTCTTATATTTTTAGTTTTATCTATTACAATATTTGCATTTTATCCCATAACTGCCATAATGATTGTAATCTTAGCACTTTTAAACGATTTACCAATCATGACTATAGCTTTTGATAAAACAAGAATAGCTTCACAACCTGTTAGATGGAGAATGCAAAGAGTTCTTATTTTATCTTCTATCTTAGGTATTGCAGGTGTTATTTTTAGCTTTTCAATTTTTTTGATTGGAAAATATGTATTTCAACTAAGTTTAGCAGTATTACAAACATTTATTTTTTTAAAATTAGCAGTAGCAGGTCACATGACGATATATCTTACTCGTACAGAGGAAGATAACTTCTGGAAAAGGCCTTTTCCCTCTAAGATTCTCTTTATTACCTCTGAGACAACTCAAGTAATAGCAACTATTTTTGCTGCAACAGGATTCTTCATGCCGGCAATTGGATGGGGATTAGCAGGTTTTATTTGGCTATTCGCATTTGGAATGTTTTTCATTAATAACTTTCTAAAAGTTGCTGTGATAAGATACTTAAAAAGAAGAGATTTTAAAAAATCAAAAATTTAATATTTAATTTTTTTAAAATTATTTGAAATTATCTTACAATAAAAATATCACAAGGTATATGTCTTAAGACTTTATCTGCAACTGAACCCAATAATATTTCGCTGAGTAGAGAGTGAGTACCTTTACTTCCTATTATTACTAGATCGACATCTTCTTCCTCTACCATTTCTTTAATATACGATACAGGATCATTCTCGTAAACTAATCGAGTTTCAACTTCTATTCCTGCTTCCATAAAAATTTCCTTTGCTTTATCTATGATAGCTTGAGCATTTTTTTCATAAACTTCTTTTATTCTCACAAATTCTGGATCTGAAATGCTATACACTTGAGGAATGCTATATGATGGTGCCATGAAGATACCACTTGGAAGTGCATGATGTTCTACTGAATGAAAGACTATTACTTTGGTTTTATATAATTTTTCAAGTTCTATTGCTTTCAAGATAGCTTTGTATGAATGCTCTGATCCATCAATACCAACTAAAATTGTTTTATAAATAATAAATTACCTTATTGAAATTTATATTATAAATTTCAACTCTTCTATTAAAAGGTATTGTCTAGAATTTATATGGTAAATTTCTATGAAAAATTTAAGAAAATTAAATATAATTTAATTTTTTGTAACTCTTTCAAGAATTACTCTTGAGATTATCAGAAATTTTCGGGCTCTATTTGACTTAAAACCTTCTAAATAAAATGCAATGTTCGAATTTTCTTTATTCTCTTTACTAAAATATTCTAATAACATAGTTTCATCACCAACAGCTCTGTTACCGATAAATACTGCCGTAGAAACACCTATATTAATTTCGTTAAACTTATGAAAGAATATCAACTTAAACACCTGCAGATTGACTAATTAGTGCAACATAACCTTTTGGTGGTCGCGTTATGCGTTCATAAAGAAGT
>JBHLPZ010000245.1:0-4423 GCA_048885325.1 Candidatus Odinarchaeota archaeon | reverse complement strand
GGTTGGGTTCATATGAAAATTTCTGCTAAAAAAGTTATAGGTTTATTCTTTATAACCACTTTTCTAATGGGGATTGTTTTTGGAGTCATATCTGTGGCAGATACTGATAAACGGAATTATGATCCAAAGGGTATATCTTTAGATACATCATGTGGAGATTCAGATTATTCTTTTGCTGAATGGCGCGGGGATTATCATAGATACTTATATATTCAAGCCTCAGACTATTATACTTTAGGATATTTAACTGGGCAATATTTAGCTTACCAAATTGTTGCATTTGATAATTTAATCGATTATTTTATTGATGCATATAATCTTGATTTTCAACTTATTCTTTATTTTGCTTCTCAATATGAAATACCAGAACCATACTATACAGAAATGTTGGGAATTGCTGATGCCACAGGATTGAATTATTATGAAATTTTACTTCAGCATGTCTTTTTAGATGTGTATTATGGAATTCTAATACCATTACAGATTTCTCAACAAAATATTGGGGCATGTACGGGTTTTGCAGTTAAAAGTTCAAGAAGGAATGTTGTACATGGTCAGACAATGGATTTTGGCCTTGTGTTTTTCCCTACATTTGCATGGGTACACCATAAAGTCCTTGGAAAAAATGAAGTATTCTCATTAAGAATGGGTGCATCATCTTTAGCAATAGGTAAAAATAAGAGAGTCTCATGCACTCAGAATTTAATTCAATCGTGGGCATTTGCTGATTTTGGAGTTCCTACATCATTAAAATCTAGGATTGCATTTGAAACTTGTCAGACTGCCAAAGATTTTATTTCGATAATAACCTCTAGTCTCACTTGCTATTTCAACTATATTGTTTGCGATAAAAAAGGAAATGCTATTGCTTTAGAGACCGCTCCCAATATAGTCACAATTAGTTATATTGGAAGGAGGGGATTTGCTGTTAGAACCAATACTTATGTTACAGAAGATTTAAAGATTTTTCTACTAGATCCCATATATAGTATAGCTCGACAAAATAAAGCTGAGGAATTAATTGTAAATACATTAAACCAACGAAAAAAATTTACTATTAAGAATTGTATAGCTGTTGAAAGTTATAATGATTATACTGATGCAAGTATTCTAAGATATGATAATCCTGAGAATTTATTGGGCATGTGGACTCTTGCTTCCTTTGCATCCTCATTTAGAACAAAAGGTTATTTCGGAATTGGAACACCTGCTATTGCTCAAGAAAAAATTCCGATTTGACTTCACAAAACCTTTTTTTTTAATTTTTAGCAATCAATTTAATTTGATTAAATAAGAATTTCTTTCCTTAATAATTTCATAACTTCTGTGTGTAAAGAGTTTTACTAGATCTAAATTAGTTTTAGTATGGTTAGTGATTTCTAACACCCTAAGAGATGATGGCTCTTTATTGTAAGCTATTAAAGGTATTAACTGGTCACTTAAATGATTGTCAACAGGTATATCATTCTTGATATATCTTAAAATTTCTTTTGAAGCAATTTTTCCTAATCTTTCTGACGTAATATTTCTCTCGCCTAAAATAGTCCCTGAGGAGATAATCGCTCCCGTATCTGAACAAGCCCAGAGACAAAGACCAACACCAGGACTAGTTGCATCAACATATTCGAAGTTTATTTCTGTTTCAATTTTTAAATGATTTCTTAATTCTAAATTTATTGATTTTTTAATTCTCTCTCCAATATTTCTATCACCTTGCTTTAATTGATTTGATAATATAATTTCACCTTCAATTAAATCAATTGTCCCTAATTCCATTAGATTTAGTGGCTTTATTGAAGTTTTTGGTGGAAAAATTGTACATTTAGTTAATGCCCCTCCTTTCGGATAAAAGCCATATTTGTTTATATCAATTAATATATTTAACCCACTTTTTTTGAAAATCTCGTATGTCACATTCTTTAGATAATTTAAACTTGGCGCCCATTTACCAAATGTGCCGCCTCCATTAATAAAAATTTCGATTTGTGCTGTTTTCATAAAATTTAAGCTAGCAATTTGAATTGGTTGAAGTAATAGACCAACATTAGCTGCGGTGCGAACATTAATTTTTATTTTTTCTTGAATGTTAAACCCTGGCTTAAATATCAGTTCTTGAGTACCAATATTACATTCACCATCCAAAGCCTTCAATTCACTCCCCGTCAAATTTGCTAAAGTTTGAAGACCGATAAGATGTTGCAACCTTAAACCAGGCTTTGGACGATTAGCTCTAATATTTATTATTTTTACTGGTTGGTTGAACAATACTGAAAATCCAGTACTTAAACGTAAAATTGCACCCCCTCCTTCCCCAAAAGCTCCATTAATTTCTAAATATTTAGATTTACTCATAATAAATGTAACTGTTTAATTCTTTGAATTCCATTAAATTCAATCATTAAGTTAATTACTTCTTTTGGAACTAGACTTTTCCAGTTATAATTTTGTTTATTAATTAAATTTCTAATGTTAGAGCCATTATATTTCTTCTTAAATATAATTAGTTTCCTTCCAAGATTATATCCTTGATTATGAAATAATTGTCTTACCCATTCACTATTAGAAAAAATTAAGTCAAATTTTCCTACTATTGATACTACATGACTGACCCATTTTTTTGCATTGAAAATATCAGGAATTTCGTAAATTTTATACTTTTCAGGTGATACTCCTCTTTTTTTTAAAGCAGTTTGAATAAATTGGACCCTTTCCTCACTTGTAAAAGGATCTGTTTTTGTTTGAGAAAGCTGAGAGCTTCCAATCCCTATTTTTAATAAATTATAATTTTTTAATATATAATTAAATACATATATATGTCCATGATGTAATGGCTGAAATCTTCCAATAAATAATGCGACTTCACTTTTTGTTCTCTTCTTTCTTTTTGTATCATTATTTAATCCAAAATATTTGATAATATCTAATTCAGCAATTTTTCCCCATATTCTTTTTGAATAATCTATATATTTTTCATTTTCAATTAAATTAATTAATTCATTTTTTGAATAAAATCTACTTTGTTGAATTTCTAATTCTGCTGGGTTAGGTTTTAATACTGTATTGTATTGGGCTAAGCCTAAAAATGTATAAGCAATCTCTGTAGTGCTATTATTTGATTCAACTTTTAAATCATAAAATTTTATTTTCTTAATCGATTTTGGGGGAATCCCAAACTCTTCTTCTAATTCTCTTTTCGCGTTTTGTTTAATATCATTTAAATCTAAATTTGTTTTGTAAATTACATGTCCTGATGCTGAATCCGTAAAAAATTCTGGAAATTCTTTTTTTTTTTTACTTCTTTTTTGAATAAGATAAAATATCTTGTTATCTGGTGAAATACTTACAATAAAAACCCTTACAATAATATGACTGATTTTTTTCTGATGTGCTTCGACTCTTTCCATAGGAAAGATATATTTTGAAATTTGACCTGAATGAAGAAACTTTATATTTTTATCCTCAATACAAGCTAAAATTTCTTTTTCCATAAATTCAATCCTATTCCTTTACCTTAAATATAAGAGTATCCCCCACCTTAAAACCAATTTGTTTTGCAGCATTACCTTGATTAATTGAGATTTCGAGAAAATTTGTTGATCCTCTAATGAATAATAGAGCATTAAGTGGTTGAGAGCTATAGAATGAAGTAAAAGTTCCTATATACTCTTTTTTATTGAATCGAAATTGAATTAGGTCTCCATGATCCAAATTTAGTAAACTTCCCCCCACTTTATTATCTTTTATAGGGATATTTGTTATTCCATTTCCAAATTGGTCAATATATTGAATAATTCCTTTAATCTGCCTTTCTTTTGATGAGACTTTATATTCAATAGGATAATGTACAAAATTCTTTGAATCAAATTTAGGTCCAAAATTCTCTAATTCGACATTTTTTGTGATATAGGCTCCCACAGGGGCCATTATATCCCTTCCGTGAAATGTATTGGAAACTGGTTTAATAAAATAATCATCATTATCTATTTTTATACACTCTATGATATCATTTGATTTGAATGCATTAGTAAAGATTCCATTATTTGGTCCAATAAAATAATAATCAGATACTAATTTTATTGCTAATATGTCTCTAGAACTTCCAACTCCTGGATCAACCACTACAATAAATACACTACCTCGGGGAAAATATTTATATGTTGTACTTATTAGAAAAGAGGCCTCATAAATATTAAATGGAGTGACATTGTGATTGATATCAATAATTTGAACATTAGGATTAATTTTTAATATAACTGCCTTCAAGGTTGCCACATAATGTAAACCTTTAACACCAAAATCTGTAATTAATCCAATAACTCTTCTCTTTAAATCTTTCATGATCTTGAAAATGTATCAAATCTTTAGCAAGAAAGAAAAATTCAATAAAATAAGATCTATTATTTATTTATCTTTTTTTGTATTC
>JBHLPZ010000244.1:0-4430 GCA_048885325.1 Candidatus Odinarchaeota archaeon | reverse complement strand
TCACAAGCGACGAAACTGTACGATCGGGGAAATTTTACCCCAAAATGGCTGATGTTGTGGAAATTATCGATGATGTCGCTACAATTGAACATGTTATTGTTGTAAAAAGATCAGGACGTGAAGTCCCTCATACTAATAAAGACATCTGGTACCACGATTTCATTGATGGAATGAATGATGAATGTGAACCTGAGCCAATGGATTCTGAAGATACACTCTTTATTTTATATACGAGCGGAACGACAGGAAAACCAAAAGGAGTTAAACACACAACCGCAGGATACATACTTTATACATCCTTCACTCATGAAGTTGTGTTTAATTATCACGAAGATGATATTTGGTATTGTACTGCTGATATAGGATGGATTACTGGGCATTCCTACATTGTATATGGACCTCTAGCCAATGGAGCAACCTCATTGATGTTCGAAGGTGTTCCCACTTTCCCGGATGTTGACCGTTTCTGGGATATCGTTGAACGCCATAAGGTAACTCATTTCTATACCGCCCCAACTGCCATTCGAGCTCTCATGAGATATGGAGATGATCCAGTCAAGAAGCATGACTTAAGTTCCTTAAAAGTTTTAGGAACTGTTGGTGAACCCATTAATCCAGAAGCTTGGACATGGTATCATAGAGTTGTTGGTAAAGAACGTTGTCCAATCGTGGATACATACTGGCAGACAGAAACTGGAGGTTTTATTATGACTCCAATTGCTACAGCAACCCCAACCAAGCCTGGATCGTGTTGTTTACCCTTTTTAGGAATAAAACCGATCATTTTTGATCTCGAAGGTGATGAGATTACTGAAGCAAATGAGGGTGGATACTTCGCAATAGCACAACCCTGGCCAGGGATGTTAAGGGATGTATGGGGTGATACTGAAAGATTTAAGTCGACCTATCTTGAAAAATATCCTGGTTATTATTACACTGGTGATGGAGCCCGACGTGATGAGGACGGTTATTATTGGATTTTAGGACGGTTAGATGATGTGATAAAAGTATCTGGACATAGAATTGGTACCATGGAAGTTGAAAGTGCTATTGTGTCTCATCCAAAAGTTGCTGAGGCTGCGGTTGCACCATTTCCGCATAAGATCAAAGGTCAGGCAATCTGGAGTTTTGTGACATTAATCCAAGGAGTTGAGAAATCGGCTAAACTTGCTAAAGATATTAGGATGCATGTTAGAAAGGAGATTGGGCCGGTATTTCAGCCAGATGTGGTCCAATTCGCGGATGATTTGCCCAAAACGCGAAGCGGTAAAATTATGCGGAGGATATTGAAAGCAATTGCTTCTGGAACAGAAATAGGAAACGTAACGACATTAGCTGATCCCTCAGTTGTTGAGAAATTGCTTGAAGAGCGAAAGAAGATGGATATAGAAATAGAATAAATTAATACAAATTTTTTTTAATTTTTTTTTAAATAAGTTATTAAACTGTGTTATTAATTCGTTTATATTCATCTTATAGTATTTATAGTATATATCTATAGTTTATGCCTAAAAAGAGGACAAGTATTACGGATTAATATGCAGTTTAGATTTAGCTCTATGTAATTTAAGTAGATTCATATTATCATAAACATAATTTTAAATATCTGCAGTTTCTTATTTGTATTAAAATAATACATTAAAGAGTTGAGATTTTATGGGAAAAGAAAAAGAAAAGGACAAAAAAGAAAAGGAGAAAAGTAAAGAGAAGGAGAAAGAAAAGGACAAAGAAAAAGAAAAAGAGAAGGAAAAAAAAGACAAAGATAAGGAAAAAGAGAAAGACAAAAAAGAGAAAGATAAAGAGAAAGATAAAGAAAAAGAGAAGGAGAAAAAGGAGAAAAAAGAGAAAGAAAAAGAAAAAAAAGAGAAGGAAAAGTATAAAATTTCAGAAGATCAAGAATGGAAGTTATCAATAAGTAAAAATCTTGATTCAATTACTCATACATACGAAAAAATAGCAAATAAGTTAAGAGATATCGATAATTATATCTTAAGAGATGCTAAATCAAAAGAAGATTTTATAGAGAAAGTTAAGAAGACTATTGAAGATTTGCCTGAAACATCACAACAGATATTTCTCAACTTCTTACAAACAATTGAATAAATCTATAAACTTTCTTGCCGAACGAAAGAAAATAGATATAGATAAATTACGTACTAATTTTTTTATTTTTTCTTTTTAAACATATTAAAAAGTGATCTTCAATAACTTGAAGGATGGTTCTTTCTCCTAATTATTTGGATGGAAAGGTAAATTCAGCGTCTGATTTCAATGAAAATTTAATAAAAAACTAAAAGTATTTTATCTTTCTAAAAGCTCTATACAATTTAAATCTTCTATGGTGCAAAGGGTATTTTCTAATTTATACCACCATTCTATAGGAGGCATACCCAAACTCCACCACCAGATAATTCTGTAAAGGTTTAATAAAGCCCATAATTTGTAATCATACCAACAATCATCCCAGCTATAGTCTTTTATACCAAACTTTAAAAGCTCGTTATGATAATGTTTAATAAGATCTATTTCCATCAACTGTCTATAATCATGATAGAAAAACAACCCTATCATGTATGCTAGATCTTGACATCCAACGCCAATACCCCACGATTGCCAATCAAATAATATAGCTTTAGATTTTTTACTTGCAATATCTTTAGGAAACAAATAATTCCCTAAATGAGCATCAGCATGGATAACTGTTATATTCTCTTTTTTAATTCTTTCATAGGCTAATTGAGGATATAATGAGAATACAGACTTAATTAACTCTTTTCTATTATCACTTATTCTAGCTCCTAAGAATTCTAAAAATCGGCTTAGTGTCCCTTTTTTAAAGGGACAAGGGTTTTTAAACCATTTAAAAATTTCATCTTCAGTAAAAGAATTTTCTTTAAAAGTGTAAAGTACATATGAGTGTTTAGAGAGTTCTTTTAGTTTGGGATGATCCCACCAAAAAGCATGTATTTCTGCCAAACAATCAATCGATTTTTCACAATATCGTTTTGTAGGAGGATATTCCCAAATTCCTAAATGAGTTTTCGATAAATCTTCAAGGATAATATGAGACCATCCCGATTCTTCGGAAAACACCGCATCATAACATGTCGGAATTCTTCCTTGATTCATGGTTTCAGCTATGAAGCTATAAAATTTTGCTTCATGTGTACCTAGAATTTTGACAACAGGTTTGGGGATTTTTACAACGATATGAGGAATAGATGGTTCCATTTGAGTATCATTAGAAAATTTTACCTTCAAGAAATGCATATTAGAAGTGATAGTTACTTCCGAATGTTTCAAAATTATTTTTGTTACTTTCCCTTGGCTAAGATAACCTCTTTTTTTGAAGATACTCGTCAACCATTCTGGTGTTAACTGCTCTATATCAGTAATTATTTTATTCTCTCTCATTTTTCTACCTCAGATGATATATGCCTTCTTATACATTTTTCTCTTATAATTTTATAAATAATAAAAAGGAAGTTCTAAACCCTAATAAGAATATAATAGCTCAATAACATAAATTATTATTCCTTCTCTTAATCAATTGGATGGAAAGGTAAATTCAGTGTCTGATTTCAATGAAAATTCCTTTGAAAAACTTGTTCAAAAATAATGAACTCAATAAATAGTTTCTAAGCTCATTTAGAATAGTTAATTTTCTATAACTAAAATTCATTACTCCTTTTTTAATAATTTCTCAAAAAGCTCTTCCTTTACTCTCAGAAATGATGATTAGAGTAAAGATAAATTAGATATTATATAGATAATTATTAATCATAACTCTGTTGTGAATAATTAGGAAAAGGATTTTAAAATGAAATGGTATATAATTCGACATGCTGATAAAGAACAAGGAGATTTTTATAATCCTGATCTAAGACATCAAGATCAGCCAATTAGTGAAAAAGGACATTTAAAGGCACAAAAATTAATTTCATACTTCTCAGATAAGTCAATTGATAAAATCTTTGTTAGTGAATATATTCGAACTAAACAAACAATTAAATATGTTGCTGAAAAAAAAAAGATATTACCGATTGCTGATAGTCGCTTAAACGAAATTGATAATGGCTTAATTGAAGGGTTATCTGAGCAAGTACTACAGCAGAAATATCCCTATGTTTGGAATGCTTTTAAGGATAGGGATCGTGATTTTCAATTTCCTGAAGGAGAGAGTGGAGAAGATGCCCTAAAACGGATTAAGTCGTTTTTTAAAGACAAACAGGTATCCAAGGAGGATATTATTCTTGTTAGCCACGATGGATTGATTCGACTGTTATTGTGCTATATATTAGGAATTGCCGTGTATCGACGATGGGATTTTCAAGTAGATGCATGTGGTATTATGGAAATTGAATACCAGACAACATTTAAAAAATGGAAATTAATTCGATTTAATCATATTTGTACATGAAATCGCTTCT
>JBHLPZ010000243.1:0-4464 GCA_048885325.1 Candidatus Odinarchaeota archaeon | reverse complement strand
AATAGGGGAAAGAATTCTGAGATTATTAAGACAACATCAGTATTATACTCCTTCTTTAGTTCCTTTAAAATATTAGTTCCATTTTCGTCAATATGGTTCTCTGGAAAAATATTTTCTCTTGTTGCTAATATAAAAATTTCAAAATTGACATCTATAAGACTTTGATTATTTTCTTCATAAGGAAACTCATAAAAGAGAAAAACATTACTCCATCCAAATTCCATGATTATAACATTCTTGTCAGATGTATATATCATATAACTTCTCAATAACCTCCATTCTTGTTTATCTATTTGTAAAAAATCATTCATTACGAAAATTTGTGAAAAGTTAAATAATAGAGAAAAAACTACAATAGACAATAAAAATGTTTTAAATCTTACAGTTTTGATCGAATTCTTAATAATGGCAAGATAAATATATGAAAGTAAACCAAGTGTAAAAAATACTGATACTAAATTAAAAATCCTTCCCAATAGTTCGAGTCTTCGTAAAAAAACTTCAGAAATTATTCCAATTAATAAAAGAATTCCAAAAGATACAGCCCAAATAGCTAGGATCATTCCTTTAGGTTTTTTTTTAAAATAGTACATTCCATATAAAGAGCAGCAAATAATAATTGCAATATTTATAGGAGCTAGGGGGATTAGATTATCATAATTAAACCAAAAAATTATTCCTAATAAAAAAAATAGAGTTTGGATTGTTAAAATAATTAAATTGATTATCAATAAGGTTTTTCTTTTGGCTTCTTTATAATTTTTTCGGTTTATTCCACTATATAATGAAGTTAAGCTAATCTTTGCAAATTTTATTTGATTTTTTATCCACCGAATTAAAAACGCAAGCCCTAATATCGCAAAAATTAGAGTAAAAAGAATATAATACCAAGGAACGATCATCAAAGAGCTTATTATTTCGTTTACATGTCCTACACTCAAGTTGAGACTATAAAATAATAAAAAGATTCCTGTTAATATGCATACTAATAAGAAATCAAAACCTCTTTTAAAATCTTTGACAAAATAGATTAAAAAAACCCAAAAATATGATATTAAAAAAATCATAGTAATAAGTGAATGTGTAACCAATGCTGCTAGAAACAAAAAAACGATTAAAATATAGGTAAATAAAAAATTCGAAAATATTTTCTTTTTGTCTGGTCTTTCAGGTTTAACAAAATTTCTGAGTCTATCATAAAGAAGAGAAAAGATTTGAAGGCCTAGGATTGCTGCTAAACTAGATGGCCAATATAATAACATTAAATCATAGAATCCTAGTATAGTTGATTCTATAAATAAGACTCCAAATATGGCTAAATTTTTGTTTTTTATAACTTTCATAAAAAGGTTATATAATATTAAACCCGAAAGAAGATAAGTATAAAATACAAAATACCTTGGAATTAAAACAAGTTCAATATTAGAAAAGAAATATATTGTTGCCCCAAATATATGTAGACCCATAGCACCTAAATATTCAGTAAAAGCTAAGAAGTGATTTTCAATAATTAATTTAGTAATATAAAGATGATACCAAGGGTCTGTCCCATAAAAAAAATCATACCTAATAAAACTAAAAACACATATTAATAAAAGAAAAATAGTCAATAAGAGATGGTTTAGGCTTATCTTATTTTTAAGATATTTAATTAAAGAAAAATTTTCTCTAAATTTTTGTATTTTCTCAGAACTATTTTTAGTTGTCAAAAAAAAATGTTTTCTATTTTTTAAATCAAGGATTATTATTAATCCGATGATACCAAAGAAAGTAATTATTAAAGTAAAAAAGAAAAAAAATCCTGTTAAAAGAAATCCCATTAAAAAACCAAAGTATCCAATAAGAATATAGAAAGATAAATTACATACGATTGTTAAACTTAATTTTTCTAAGAAATTGAAATTTAACTTTTTAAAAAGTACAAAAAAAATTGGATATGAGGGTAGAAATAATATAACAAAAATTGTAGAAGAAATTTTCATTATATTGTAAAGGTTCTCAAGGATATAATTTTCTGAAAATCCTAATAATAAATCTAATGTAATTAAATTGAATAAAATGAATAATAAGGAAATCATTGAAATAATGAATAGAAAAAAATGACGGTGAAATACTAAGAAAGAAATAATTTTATGAATTTTTGCCTTAATTTCCATTTTAACTTGCTTTTCACTCTTTTATTAAGTAAATTTAATATAGAATATTAATTAAACTTTTTAAAAAAGTCCTTTAGACCCTCTTCTTGATTATATTTCGGTTGAAACCCTAAGAATTCTTTTGCTTTTGAGATATCAGCATAACTATTAACTATATCACCTACTCTAGGTTCTGTATATCTTATTTTTAAATTTTCTTTACCAGAAATTTTAAGCATTAATTTTGCTAATTCTGTCAATGTTATTGGAGATCCTGCTCCAATATTAAATATTTCACCAGATAAATCTTTTTTACTAGCTAAAATATTTGCTTGAACGACATCTTTTACGTATGTAAAATCTCTTGAATTATTACCATCCCCAAATATGATTAAATCTTCATCCCGTTTGATATTTCCCAACCAAATCGCAATAACGCCGCTATAAGGAGAATCTTTCTGTCTTGGACCATATACGTTAAAATAACGTAGAGTAATTGTCTTTATTCCATAAATTTGACTATATACTAACATGTATGATTCACATGTTAATTTAGTTACTCCGTAAGGAGATATTGGCTTTCTTTCCATTTCTTCATTGGAAGGTAAAGATGAAATATTTCCATAAACTGAAGAACTGGAGGCGAATATAACTTTCTTGATATCATTCTTTCTTGCTATATTTAAAATATTCAATGTTCCTTTAATATTTATGTCGGTACATGATTCAGGCATCAGAATAGATTGAGGAACACTAGTAAATGCTGCTTGATGATAAATAATTTCAATATCTCTGGAAATATCCAATAAAAAATTGAAATCTCTAATATCGCCCCTATAAAATTGGAAATTTTTATTTTTTAGAGCGCTTTCTAAATTTGTACGATTTCCATTAAAAAAATTGTCAATTCCAATAACGCTTGCTCCTAATTCAAGCAGCTTATCTGTTAAATTACTTCCAATAAAACCAGCCGCACCAGTAATCAAGATTTTTTTTCCTTTAAAAAACATCACTAGCTCACTTTCGGAAAATTGAATAGCATTAAGTTTTAAAACTGATTTTTTAATTTATTTGATTTTTTCACAAGTTATAATTCTTTGGATTTTTTTATAATGATTAACTACATTTAATTCCACGAAATTTTTAATTTTATAAATGGTAATTAATCTATAATCAAAATTAATGTTATACCTTTGAATTAATTATGTTAAAAGGTAAATCAATTGTTATTACAGGAGCAGCCGGTTTTATTGGATCTCACTTAACGGAAGTTCTTTTAAAAAATAACAACTTTTTAACCTTAATAGATAATTTTAATCCATATTATCCAGGAAAAGAAGAAAGATTAGCAAAAATAACGAGCAAGTATGAAATTTCTAAGGATTACGAATTAATACATGGAGATCTTTTAGATAAATCAATTTACACTCAAATTGATAAAAATATTGAAATAATATTTCATCTTGCTGCTCAAGCAGGAGTGAGATATTCAATTGAGCATCCAATAGAAGTTACAAAAAATAATATCATAAGTACTACTAATATTTTTGAATTTGCTTCTAAATTAGATAATATTAGTAAAATAATATATGCTTCATCATCATCCGTTTATGGAAACCCCCTTTATACACCTAGTGATGAATCTCATCCGACAATTCCGATCTCTCCATATGCTATGTCAAAATATATAGGAGAGATATATGCGAATTACTATTATCGCGAATATGGATTACCAATTACTTCCTTGAGATTTTATACTGTGTATGGACCAAGAGGAAGACCGGATATGGCTGTATATAAGTTCTTTAATTTAATGTTTCAAGATAAAGAAATTACTATTTATGGAGATGGTGAACAACTTAGAGATTTTACATACATCTCTGATATTATTAATGGATTAGTATTAGCTGGAAAAGAAAAAAAGGAATCAAAAGGTGAAATTTTCAACTTAGGTTATTCTAATCCAATAAGTATTAATGAATTAGTCGATAAAATGTATAAAATAGCAAATAAGACAAAAAAAATTAGATATATACAAAAACAAAAAGGAGATGTTGATATAACGCATTCGGATATAAATAAAGCTAAAAATATATTAAACTTTCAACCTAAAGTAGATATTAAGGAAGGTTTGATAAAGCAATATCAATGGCAATCGGCTTTTTTTAATAGTCTGACGAAAGGATAAGAAAGGTATTCCTTAAACCTAAATGTTTAATTAATAGGAATTATTAAAAAAAAAATTTTAAATTTTTAATAATTAAAAAAAATAATTTTATATTGTAAAATATAATATCATAGCTTATAAAACTATATCTTAAAAATCAAT
>JBHLPZ010000242.1:0-4464 GCA_048885325.1 Candidatus Odinarchaeota archaeon | reverse complement strand
TTCTTGCATACACATCTCGCCCCATATAGGTGGTTCCTAAAGGATGTGCTGGAGAGGGTGCTGTCCAATATACGCCATACACAGCATCAGCTTCTGCAAAGCTATATGGTGAAATCCAAGCGCCAAATGCACCAAGGGTTACAACATAAAGTACCAGAATAATTCCTATAACCGTTAATAGTGATTTTAATCTTCTCAGAAACTTTCTTTTACTCACCGATTTTTCATAATCACGTTCTCGAATCGTAAGTTCTTCTAATCTTGAAGCAGGAATGAGAAGGAATTTAATATTTCTGAAGAACCATTTAAAGATCGCTTTGCTAGCGCTTTCCTCTTCTTCAGCTTCTAATTCTCCCTCTAATTCTTGAAGGTTTACCTCTTGTTTCATTTTTCTTTTCACATTATTTTGAATTAAATTATTCTGTGTTTAATTCGAATATGCAAATTTTTTTGTTTTCGATCCGTTTTTAATTATTTTATTTTTAGGACTAGAAAAAAATACCCTTGAAAATAAAATTTGAAATAATATCTTATTTTATACTATTTATTATTTCATTACATCTCCCAGATTGAAAGACATATTAAGGATTGGTGTTTAAATTGGATAGGGCTATTGAACAAGAAAAAAGAATATTCTTCACTTTTAAAACGGTCATAATCGGTGCTCAGAGTGTTGGAAAAACTTGTCTATTCAATCGATTTTGTTTTAACTCTTTCAATTTCGACACATCACTCACAATTGGAATAAATTTTCACTCATTAAATTTGAGAGTTAAAAAACAAGACCAAATAGATATGTTGGGTGAGAATTATATTGTTAATTCAATATTTGATTTTGGTGGTCAAGAAAGATTTAAACCTCTACTTCCAAAATTTTTGGAAGGTGCTAACGGTGCTTTATTAGTATTTGATTTAATCAATAAGAAAACGTTTAACCAACTAGATTATTGGTATAATCAGTTAATAGAACATGCTAATGGCTATTATATTCCTAAAATTTTAGTAGGTAGTAAATTCGATTTGGTAGAAAATATTCTTAAAGAAGAACGAGTTGAGGATAATGAAATAAATCAACTTATAAAAGAAAAAAGATTAGATGGATTTTATAAAACATCTGCTCTAAAAAATTATAATGTTGTAGAAGTATTTAAAGAATTGAGTAATTTAATGCTTAAAAAACAGAATTCCAATTTTGTTGTATTAGAATAAAAATTTAAATCTAAAATTCTCTCATATAAATATAATCGGAGAATTCATTAAAGAAATTTTTTTGCTCCTTATTTAAATCTGGATAAATGTCCTTCAAGTAATTTTTACCCTGAGAAACTAAATTTTTTGAGAAATGTTCTGCTGTAATGATTGAATTTGTTTCGGTAAAAATGAGTTCTACTTGTTTAATTTCATCTTTCGATAACTCATCCATATGATAAATTTCATTTAGAGTTTTGGATTGTTGCTCATCTGAATTTTGGATGGCTAGAATATAAATAAAATTTTTCTTACTTTTTCTTTTTATATCCTCTTTCAAATCAAGTATATCATCACGAATAGCATAAGCCTGACCTATTCTTAACATAGCTTCACTTAAAGGCCTTATTTGATAATGCAAATTTCCTTTAGCCAAAATTGCTCCTATTTTAACAGATTTTTCGAGTAACCTTGCTCTTTGCATCTCAGCAATATTAAGATATTGTTCTAAAGTCATAGTAATATTGTGATAATTCATATATTCTTCTAAAATATGACCCTTAATTAGAAAATCCATTGCTTCAGTATATTCATTTATTGCTAATAATTTTAAATTATCAGGAAATAGTGAATTTTTAATTACATTCAATCCTAATAGGTAACCATGAGTTCCACCCAAAATGCTCATATCTCTCCCATACATTTCAATAATATCTTTTTTATGAGAAAATTCAAGATTTTTGTAAACTCTCTCAATCTCTTTTTTTAACTGAATATGAAATGTTGGTTTAGTTCTCCTTTGCTCTTCATTATCTATAAGATCATCATGTATTAAATGACCACTATGTAATAATTCAACTGCTAAAGAGACTTTTCGAATTTGTTCGATCTGTTCAGTTAAATAGATTGGATTTACAACTCCGATAAATGCTGCTATCAATAATATGGAGTGAAGTCTTTTTGCTTTTTTATTCATTATAAACTCCTGTAATTGGGCGACAAAATCTTTTAGGAGTATTTCGTGCTCAATATTATCCAAATTATTAAAATATTTAGCTATTTCAGAATCAATGGCTAATTTTTCTTTTCTAAGGAATTCTTCAATCATATAATTTACAACTTTTTCGTATATCTTGCTATAAATATAAAAAACTACTTAATATATCTTTTACCTAAACAAGATTTTTATGCTTTTTATTACAATAGTTAAGTAAATCAAATTATACAAACTCGTATGTGTTGTAAAGAATGTTAATTGCAGTCATATCAGATACACATGATCATCAAGATAATATTCTAAAGGCAGTTTCAATCATGAATGAAAGGTCTGTGGATGTATTAATTCATTGCGGAGATTATTGCTCTCCATTTACAAGAAGATGGTTCGATAACTTGAATCAAACTATAAAGAATAATTTTTTTGGGGTATTTGGAAATAATGATGGTGATCATGTATTTTTAAGGAAAAATTTGGGTCAAATTTGTAAACTTGTTGAAAATGGTCATGAGTTAGTTAAAGAATTTGATGGGAAAAGGTTAATTGCCTCACACATGCCAAAACCAGATGTAATAGACGCACTAGCAAGATCAGGCACTTTTGACATTGTTTTATCAGGTCATACTCATTCAATTGTGAATAAAAAATTTGACAATAATGTTTTAGTACTAAATCCTGGGGAGGCTTGTGGATATTTAACAGGAAAAGGTACTTTTGCGGTAATTGATACAAACAAATTAGAAGCTGAAATTATATACCTCTAATTTCATTTTTTTGTAATTCTTTTTTAAAATTTAATAAGTTTTTTTTAATTATTTTCCATTTATCTTTATTATGGTTTTACCTTTAGAGAATATTGTTGTATTAGATTTAAGTCGCATGCTTCCTGGTCCATATTGCTCAATGATATTATCGGATTTAGGCGCAGAGGTTATTCATATCAATGATCCAAGATTTCCATATGGAAATCCTCCACCCTTCTTTCAGAAAGGGAGATATAGAGAAAGTGCTTTTAATTCGATCCTAATGAGGAATAAAAAATCAATTTCACTTAATCTTAAAAAAGAGAAAGCTTTAGATATTTTCTATAAATTAATAGAAAAAGCGGATGTGATTTTAGAGACTTTCAGACCAAGAGTTACGGAAAAATTGAAGATAGATTATGAAACTGTTTCAAAAATTAATCCGTCTATTATATATTGCTCATTGACAGGGTATGGTCAATATGGTCCCTACGAACAAATTGCTGGACATGATTTAAATTATATTGGCATTTGTGGTATTTTAGAATTAAATAAAGAGAGAGAATTTTTTAGTAAGGAAGAACAAGAAAGAAAACCAATTGTACCAGGTGTACAAGCTGCGGATATAGGAGGCGGATTAGTTTCTACAATTAGTATTTTAGGTGCTATAATCGAAAGAGAAAAAAATTCAGATAGAAAGGGTCAATATATTGATCTTTCTATGACTGATTGTGTTTTTTCATTTATGCCTATGGCAGCAGCTTTCGAATTTTCAAGAGGGTTAAATGATGGAATGGTTCAGCCAAAAAATCCACTTCATGGCGAGGTCCCTTTTTATTCAGTTTTCAGGACTAAAGATAAAAAATATTTATCTGTTGGTGCTATTGAGGTTAAATTTTGGCGTGAAGTTTGTAAGGGTATCGGACGAGAAGATTTAATCCCTAAAGGTAATGCTCAAGGAAAAGAAAAAGAAGAAGCGTTTCAGGAAATGCAAAAAGAATTTTTAAAGAAAACTCAAGATGAATGGACTGAGATTTTTATCCATCGAGATGCTTGTGTTATGCCAGTAAAAACATTTAGTGAAGCTTGTAATGATCCACAAATTAAAGCAAGGAAAATGATCATCGAGTTAGATCATCCAAAATTCGGAAAAATTCAAAATATTGCTTCACCTATTAAATATTCAAGAACTCCATTAAGAATTAGAAGTTTGGCTCCAAAAATAGGTAAACATACTAAAAAAATATTAAAATCTCTTAACTATACAGATGATGAAATTAAAAATTTCAAGAAACAAGGAATAATATAGTGTACTTCTTTTTATTTTAACCTAAAAATTTTTTTATCATATGAAGAAATTTTTAATTAATAATTTGATCAATCCTTAGAATTTAATTTAATCAATCTGAATTGGTGATTTATTATTCCAAGATATTGTACTGAATGTGGAAATCCTTTAAAAGAAGAATATGAATATTGTATCAATTGTGGTAAACCTGTACAGCAAATAGAGAGTTTTGTCAAATTAGAAAGCCA
>JBHLPZ010000241.1:0-4477 GCA_048885325.1 Candidatus Odinarchaeota archaeon | reverse complement strand
AGTTCCAAACTAGCTAAAAAACCAATAATTTTAATAGACAATCGTGATTCTGCCACTTCACAGTTATCTAATATTGTATTACCGACAGCTATAACTGGAATTGAATGCCGTGGTTTAGCTTACAGATTAGATCATATCCCAATTGAATTACAGAAAATTATAAACCCGCCAAGTAAAATTCCTACAGATGAGGAAATAATAACTCAAATTATTCAAAAGCTTAAAAGTAAGGGGGATATTTGAAATGAATTTCATTCTTAATACTGTAAGACGCATGGAAAACGATCAATCAAGAGAATTTTCTTTGGGTGACAGAAAGTCCTTATTAGAAAAATTGGCTATAGCTTTAATCAATCCTAAAGATCTCGATAAATTAAATCCTAGCAGCAAACCAAATTTAAAAATTTCAAGCAATTTTGGAATAATAATTGTCAAGGGAGTAGCAGATGAAGATGTACCTGAAGGAACTGTTCTTATGCCAATATCTATCTGGTCAAATCAAATAACAGGAGTAGAAAATTCAGAGCTTATATATAAAAATTTGGAAGTGGATGTCGAAGTTACTGATGAACAAGTTAATAATCTAAATTCGATCATTAATAAAATAAAGGAGGCATAGTAATTGAGTAAATTAATTGTAAAGAACGGCATCGTATTCGATCCTATTAACCAAGTTGAAGGTGAAATTAAGGATATTCTTATTGAAAACGGCAAAATTGTGGAAAGTTTTTCGAATCAAACTGATATTAATGAAATAAATGCTAAGGATAAAACAGTTGTTCCTTCTGCTATCGATATTCATTCTCATATTGCATCTCAACAAATCAATTGGATAAGATTACTTGGTAATAAACATAAAGCTTTTCAAGAATATTGGAATAACCTAAGTTTAGAATATATTGCTAAATCATATATATCAAATGGTTATACGTTTATTCTTGAGGCTAATGTATATCCCTCCCTATCAAAGCAGACAATCTTCAATTTCAAACAGTTACCGGTATTGGATAAAGCCATGTTATTGAATATTAGTAATATCTGGGCTTTAGAATTAGAATACCAGCGAGAAATGGTGAATGAAGCTACAACTTTTCTTTCTGATCTATTATCAAAGACAAAGGGTTTTGGTTTCAAAGTTTATAATCCTTTTGAAGCTGAAAATTGGAACTTTCAAAAACTAAGAAATAATTTAACTAAAAATAGTAGGTTGTTTAACTTTTCTCCTATCGATGTATATGAAAAAATGGTAAAATATAATGAGGCTTTAGGTTTACCTCATTCAGTTCATGTCCATGTAGAAGGGTATGAACACAATGATGCGAAAGAAAATTTAAAGTTAATCTTACAAAAAATCAAATCTCTAAATTTAATACCAAATCCTAAAAATAAGTTGAATATAAAACGTTCACAGATATTTCATCTTGCTCATGCATTTTCGTACAATATTGATGGTGATAATTTAGATGTAATCAAATTCTATAATGATAATCAAGAATATGACCTTGATCTTGGATTTTTAGGATTTGACCTGATAAATCCTTTAACTACCAGCGATAGAAGATTAATCAACTCCTTATATGTAGCTGAAAATCCTTTTAAAGTAATTACAACTGCTGTTGAATCAGAAGGAGATACATTTTCTACACTAAGAACATTCAATAAACAAAATGAAACAGATTGTATTTTATGGGCAAACGCTATAGACTTAGTTCTTAATATTAAAAATATGTGGCAAATGCAATTATCAGTTAATTTTCCAAATTATTCCCATATTAAAAAAATACCTGAAATCGCAACTTTACTTTTAAGTTCAAAGGCTAGAAATAAGTTTTTAGAAAATATGAACAAAGATTTTGTAAGAAATAATAAAATTATCAATAACGATAATGAACTTACCTTTAATGATTTCATAATTTTAACCCGTTCAAGTCCAGCTAAGTCCTTGGGCATAGGAAGTATTAAAGGAAATTTAGGAAAAAATGCAGATGGGGATTTAAATATACTAAATATAGATATTGGTAAAATAGATACTTCAAGAGACATTGAAGAGATAAGAAAGTCTTTAGAAAGCATAGAATATGTAATTAAGGATGGTAAAATCATTAAAAAGGATGATTCAATCGATACCACCCCAAATGGGAAGATCTTCTGGAGTTCTGGTACATCTGAAGATAAAGATAAAAAATTAATAATGAATCGAAAGAAAGAATTTTACCAGAAATATTACTCGATTTTTTATGATTCGCTCAACATTTCAATAAGTAATGAATTTTTAAGGGAACTTATTTAATATACTAACTTTCACTTAAGTTCCTTTTTTTAAAATAGAAAAACTCATATATTTATAGAGAAAAATACTTTTATGTTAATATTTATTTTTTAAGAGTTATCAATTTTAGTTGGGTGAAATTACTTGTCTTTAAATAAAATAAGAATTCCAATTATATTTCATAGGGAGAATTCCCTCAGAGAGCTGAAAAAAGTTACTGAGACAAAAGTTTTAATTATAACCGATAGGGTAGTTAAAAGCCTTTTTGAAGAACAAATTACAAGTTTCTTAAAGAAAAAAGACCTCATGTTTTTTGATGAAATTGAACCAGATCCTGAAGACAAAGTTATTTTAAAAGGCAAAGATTTAGTACTTGAATTCAAACCGGATTTAATTATTGGGTTTGGAGGGGGATCTGTTATGGATGTTGCAAAAATGATATACTTTCTTTATGAAAGTGAAAGGAGTTCAATATATGAATGCAATCCAATAACATTTTATAACTTGGGACAAAAATCACGATTAATTTTAATTCCTACTACATCTGGAACTGGAGCTGAACATACGCCTGCAGCAATTATTACTAATTCAGAAACAGGACAAAAAATTCCAATCGCATCACAAGAAATAATTCCCTATGCAGTTATTCTAGATCCTAAATTAAGCTTAAAAATGCCCAAAAATCTTACCGCATCAACAGGCATGGATGCTTTGGTTCATGCTATTGAGGGTATGACCAGCAATTTAAGGTCAGATTTTAGTGATGCTGTAAATCTTCATGCAATTAGATTAATAACTCAATTTCTACCTATAATTCTTGAAAACAAGGATGATAACATTAAGATCAGAGAAAAATTACATAACGCAGCCTCATTGGCGGGAATTGGAATGGGTAATTCTAGCTGTTGTCTTGCTCATGCTTGTGGTCATGCTTTGGGAGCAATTTATCATATCCCACACGGTGTAACTGTAGGTATAATGTTGCCGTATACGATTGAGTTTAATAGGGATAAATGTATTGAATCTTATATCGAAATTTTGAAAAATATAAATATTCTTGAAATTAAAGATCCAGTTGTTTCATTAACCAGCTTTTTGCGAGATTTTCTACATAAAATTGAAATTCCCAGTTCATTAAAAGAAATAATCAATGATGTAGATGAATGGAGAAAAAATTTAGAAAAATTAGCACTATTAGCAAAAAAAGATATATTAACTCCATTTAGTCCGAGAGCTTTGGAGGAAAATGATTTCAAAAAAATTTTTGAATATGCTTACGTAGGTAAATCTATAGATTTCTAAGATTAAATATCACTTCAATTAAACTTTATAATTTTATGAATTTTTAGAAAAATCTCATCAAAATATTAAAGATTTAATTACTTTCATGTCCTATGTATTTATTATTCATATTTTTAAATGAAACCCAAAATTAACTAATCAGTGTGAAGAAAATGAATAATAGTAATCAAGAAAAAGTTTGTCCTTCTTGTAATCAGGTTAATTCAATCTTAAACCAATTTTGTTTCGAATGTGGATTTAAATTCACAGATGTAGAGTCTGGAAAATTTGAAATTATTGAAGGTGAAGAATATAGAGACGTACAAAAAGAAGATATTTTAACTCTTGATCTTTCAGGGAAAGAGATAACGAATATTACCGAGATCAGCGGTCTAGAAACTCTGACGGATCTACAAACATTAAAACTTAGTAATAATCAAATTAGCGAAATTAAAGGACTTGAAACTCTTAAGAACTTATTAAAATTGGATCTAAGAGGAAATGATATATCTAAGATAAAAGGATTAAAAAATTTATCCAATTTAATTGATTTGGATCTAAGCTATAACAAAATAACAGAAATTCAAGGATTACAAAATCTGATAAATTTAAAAAGGTTAAACCTTAAAGGAAATCTCTTTGTTACAATTAAAGGTTTTGAAAACCTAATAAAATTAAAGCACTTAAATCTGGGCCTTAGTCATTGGGATGTTGACAATTTAAAACCCGAGATGAGACCAAAATATACTCTAGTTTTAAATGGGAAAGAGTTGACAGGAGTAGAAAAAAACGTTGTCAAAGGTGGTGCTAAAAAAGTCGTTGCATATTGCCGGCTAAAATTGAGACAATCAGGCTATAAGGAGAAGTTAGTTCCGGCAGATAGTAAAATTGAAAGATTAGAAGGGCAAATTGAAAAATTAATAAAAA
>JBHLPZ010000240.1:0-4482 GCA_048885325.1 Candidatus Odinarchaeota archaeon | reverse complement strand
TGTCCCATCATCTACTAATTTTTCCCATTCATTACCCGTAGAGACATTATTATCAGCGGTTAAAGCTCCAGCTAATCCACTCCAATTAACATCTTTTAACGTTTGTCTTGCTATTGAAATATTATAATAAGGAATATCAATACCAGTAGAATTTGAATATAATACTCCATCTGGTATAGGGGATTTAAGCCTTGTTCCATGACCGTTTAACCATTTATCAATAAAAGCTGAGTAATTAAAAGCATATGAGATTGCTTTTCTCATAGTTACATTGATTAATTCGTTGTTCATTATAAGATAAAGAAAAGTTGTAGCTGGAGGTCCTTCTTCCACTATAATATCGGGATGCTCTATAAATGTATCTAAGATGTCAATATCATAATAGATATTAAGAGCCCAATCCGTATCCATAAGTAATTCAACATATCCACTTAAAACTGAAAGTTCTCCTGATAAAAGTGCATTATATCTAGCTTCAGTAGTTGGATAATTTTTGAAAATTAATTTGTCTATTTGTGGTTTGCCACCCCAATAGTTTGGATTGGAGGAGAATGTGGTCTTAACGTTAATAAAAAAGTCTATAATTGGCTCGTATATAAAGTCAGCTGAATTATAAATAAATGGCCCCGTTCCGATTATCGTTCCATTTACACGATCAATAAAAAGATCACTTGGGGTGGAAGCAGGAGATAACATAAATGCAGTATGAGAGGCTAATAATGCAGTGAGGGCAACATAGGGCTTATTTAATATAAACTTCACTTTATAATCACCATCAATTACTGTCTTGTTTATAATATGATGTTTATGTTGATTCGTTCGATTCCCATCGGGAAATATCCAAAATTGTGCCTTCGTCCTATGCATTTTATAATTGTCGATTAAAGTGTATATTCTTTCAATATTCCATTGAACTGCAGCAGCATTAAATGCAGTTCCATCATGGAACTGAACACCTTGTCTAAGTTCAAAAGTATATTCAGTAGCATTCTCATTCCTAGAATGATTTACTGCGAGGTTATAAATTATTTGGGACTGTTCATTGGCCGAGTCATGAGTAAATAGACCTTCAGCAGCTTGACTTATTATCTCATAATCTGTTGGAGCCCATGTTTGAAGGGGATCAATCCCTAAGGCTGCACCCATATATGAGACATATAAAATTTTTTCTTGTGGTATTCTCGTCAAGATAATTATACCGCTAATAATTCCTGCTGTAGCCACAACAGCCACTAATCCAAAAACTACAATTGGCTTTTTCTTTAATAATCGGTCTTCCTTTTTAGGTAGTTTTTTCTTTGGTGCTTTATTATCTGTACTCATCCTAAAATACCCTTCGGTTATTTTTTATTAATAAAATTGTTGCAATAGAAAAATATTGTAGATTTCATAAAAATGATATAAAATTATAATTAGATAGATTCATAATTAAGGTTTTTGATCATTTATGAATGTATAAAATTAGACAAAAACATCATTTCAACTTAATAAATTTGTAAAAATTATGTCTTTAATATTAATAAAATAAAAAAAAAAAACAAATAGAATTGGAGGAAGAGGTTTTTACTGATCCTCCATTTTCTATTATTTTATTGCAAATATATGGAAATGAAAATTTTACTCGTCAGTGGTTCTCTCCTGTTCTAAAATTCCAAATTCCACTTGTACTTATTATCGCATTCATCATAAATATTGCCTAGAGCATTATTATAAAACAAATTAGCGACAATACAATTTCCATTGCTTTCTCCCGCCCATCCCGGGGTAAACACTGCTAACCCAAAACCTCCATTGTTTCTAAAATAATTTCCTAGAATTTTATTCTTGTTTGATCCTAAAAGCACTAATCCATTCCCCGCAGAATTCGATATGCGGTTGCTAAGAATCAAGCACTTATCGGTAGTAGCCAATGTAATACCATAATCTCCTGTACCACTAATGAAATTTCTATAGATGAAAATATTCTTCACTCCATTTGTCCACATTCCGCCCCAGAATGTATCTAAAATGATTTCATTATGGGAGACAATTGCTTTGAGTGCTCCTGATCCTGTATAATCCTCTAAGGTGATACCATCTGTTAACCATAAAGGCCTTATAGTATTCCCAGTTATAAGCCACTTGCATGGGGGTGTAGCAAATTGCATAACCCAAATTCCAGCAAGAAAATCTGCTTCAATATCATTACCAGAAATCTCAAATTCTGAATTGGTACTTTCAGCATTAATTATTCCGATAGCTCCTCCTTTAATAGAATTTGATGTAATTGTCAATTCACAATTCATCAAACCCCACGCCGTAATACCTAGCCATAGTGAGTTAAAGTCACAATTTGTAATAACATGTGTTCCACCTGTTGGTATACCTCCCCCATATTCAACTCCTACTCTAACGTTATAACTTTTTACCGAAAACATAGGATGAAAGTCTGGATAAAGTGCTGTGCCTTCATGACCAGTAAATTTAACATTTTCTATTCGGGAATTTATATCTCCTGTTATTAAAATAGCCGCTAATAAATCGTACCAATCAAGTGGATCATTAGGTCCCCATGGTTCAGCAGGCTCATAAGGCGTGATATCAAAACTTAAATCTGAGATATGTACATCTCCTCCGAAAAATATAAACAAATGAGCACTATAAGTAAGATAGTCGATGGAGACTCCTGGTAATAAAGGATCTAATCCTCTAAGGACATCAATTTTAGTAGCCTCGCCTGCTCCCTTAAGTGTACCATAGAAATTTTCAACAATAATTTCATTCGTATAAAATTGTCCAGCAGCTAGCTGAACAGTGCTTCCTGGACCTGCTGCAATTGCATCATCGAAAGCTTTTTGTATGTTTGCCGTATCATCTCCACCTGTTGGAATTACAGTAAAAGTATCTGGATCAGCGCGAACTGGTGCGAATACCACAGTAAATATTCCAAAGATCATTGCTAATATTAAAATCCCGATTAATAGACTTGATTTTTTTTTCATTTTCATTTTTTTAGACCATTTTTTTATTTGATTTTTTTTCACATAAGATTTCATAATAGCAGCAATTTTATGTTTTAAATTGGTGCTAACTAATAGTTATCACATAAATTAATTTTTAGATTTAGCTTCGAAACTTTACGCGAAGTTCGAATATTAATTTTTTGTAATTTTTTGTATCTATCTATGATAACCAAGCAAAAATAGAGAGATCGAAATCTCGATTATTTGGAGTATATCCTCCGACAAGACTTTCCCTTATATACAGTTTTAATTTGATTTTGTGACTATTAATGAAATATTGACAAAAATTTAAAAAGAAAAAAAAAGATATATAGAATAGGAGGATATTTGGTTTAGGTTAATGTATTCGAGATGCCATTTTATCTAAACTATTTCCTCCGCTTACTATATTTTATTTTAAAAATTATTATTTTTACTTAATCTTAGTCTGTTTGCATTTTGATCATTCAGTATAATATAACGTCTTCAAGAGGCCAATATTCAGGCATGCATAACGGAGATTGCTCTACGGGTCCTCCCTCATAAAATACACCCTCTGGCACAGACCATACGGTGGATTGATAATAATGGGGCTCACCCAGCCTGGATGCATAATAATTGCTGTAAAACGCCATTTGATTAACTACAACCTTTCCTTCTTCTCCTGTACTAATAGGATCCCCAGTCCCCCCTTGGAATGGAGGATTCCATCCAGGCTCAATATAGTAGCCAGAACCATAAGATTTAAAGTGAAGCCATTTAAAATGACCGCCAATTTCATGCGCATAATAATAAAGTATCCACCATACTGGGAGGTCAGCGCCTGGTTCTCTGTCGGGTAGATCTTCTGGTATATAGCCAAATGGTGCAATAAGCGGTTGAGGGTTTCCATGTTCATCAGGAACAGGTGGTCCAAAATCCCAATCCATTAATAATCCCCCAGGTATTTCCTTTTCAAGGATAAACATCGCTCTATATGTATAATCTGTTTCACCTACGAATATCCACTCTTCGGGCGTTCCAATTGCAGGAATATCGCGTATTGCTATAGCTATACCTTTTACTTCTATACACAAATAATAAAGTAGTGTACCATCTTTCATCATCCATTCAACAATAGAGCCTTTATATGAATCTGCGTCAAACACAGACTCAAGCAATCGTTGAATTATCAAAGTATTAGGATCTGCAAATCCGGGACCAGAACCGAATGGATTACCCGCATAGAGCCAATCCTCGATTGGCCGTGTTTTTATGCAGCAACTACTTCCACTATAAGCTTGAGTAGTTGGCAAGAAACACAATATTAAAAGTGCTACAGTGGTAAGGAGTGCTATCTTTTTTGTTTTAATTCTATTCATTTTATTCCTCACTTTTTGGTTTTTTGTTTAAAAACGATCAAATATTGGTCAATGATCTGATTTTAACATAAATCATAGTTTCTTTATCAGAAACTAACATTATAGATTGGATCACTGATCAAAGATGATCAATGATAATT
>JBHLPZ010000239.1:0-4485 GCA_048885325.1 Candidatus Odinarchaeota archaeon | reverse complement strand
AATCCAAGGCTCTTATTAATATCTTTTAGAAATAATTCGGGATCAATTTCTTTTTCATCAACATCGAGAGTTTTCGACTTTTTTTCTAGATGATTTAAAAGTAAGTTAACAAAATTTTGTAATGAGATTGGAGAGCTATATAATTCTAAATCTCTCAGACATAACCTTAATAAGTAAGGAGATATACGTTCAGAATTAACTTCTGTGGCTATATCTATTAAATTATGGCATTCATCTACGACTAAAATGCATTCATGAAGTTCTTTACCCACAAATTTCAAGAAATTAAACCTGATATAAGGATTAAAGAGCCATTGGTAATTGCATATAACTAAATTCATCTCATTTAAGAGGAATTTACTTAAGTAGTAAGGACAGAACATTTTTCTCCTGCAAAAGTCTATTAATTCCTCAGCATCTACGGGTTTATTGAGTAATTCGAGAGCAATTAATTTTGGATTACTATATTGTTCCTTTTTCTTAATTAAATTAATATAATGAGCACAATTTTTATTTTTCCTTAAGTCTCTACAAACTGACATTGCCTCGCTTGGGTTCAATCGAAGTTGTAATAAAGTTTTATTTAAGCACATTTCGTTGCGCCCTCTAATAGAGAGGCCATTGATTTTAATAATTAATTTACTTTTTTCTAATAAATTGGAAATTTTGGTCAACTCTTTAATAATTCTTGCATTCTGCGCATGTGTTCGGCACATATAAATGATTTTTAAATTCTTTTCATAGGCTAAAGGTAATAATGCACTTAGAGCTATAATTGTTTTTCCAGTTCCATTTGGAGCTGAAAGTAAAACAATTTTTCTTTCTTTTGAAACCTTTTCAATTTTTTTTATAATATCTTCCTGATCTTGCCTAAATTGCTCATAAGGAAAAAAAGTGTAATAGTTTATATTTAACACCGTAAAATCAGGTTTATTTTAATAATTCTATAATTTATAGTTTATATTAACAAGGAGTATAAAAGTTTAATTATTAAGAATATTATAATTAAAAAATGACTAAAGAAAATTCCGAAAAACCATATTTACTTCTAAGAGAAATATTCAATGAAATCCTCTTAAGAGATATTATTCTCTTTACGATATTATTTTTATTTACTCTCGCCCAAAATTGGGATACTATCATTCTATTTTTATTTCCAATTATTTCTTTTGCCTATTCACTAATTTTTAGAATCATTAGCACAAATAAATGGAGGATGAATTATGAAAATAACCCGCTAATCTATAATCCTATTGGTGTTGAAAAACGACATGCTAACAGGCTTGAGTTTTGTGCTTTATTTCAATTAATCCTTTTATTTTGGATAGGTGCTGAATCCTTATACCATCCCCAATTAATAGATGATTATACTATTTATTTTAACATTCTTTATTTCTTTGTTTACTCTTTTGGATTTTATTGGATAATGATTGACATCTGGAAATATAGTAAATTTGGAATTATATTAAATAATATCGATCCTGAATATGAAAAAAGTAAGTTGGAAGGAAAAATTGATAGATTAATAAGCTTTTTGAAGTTTGAAAAGTTCAAGCGAATCTCTGTAATAAATTTAATAGTGTTTTTAGCCGCGAACGTGTTAAATATCTTGTTTGCTTTAGCGATGCATTATAAAGCAGTAACTGGTATACCTTTGATATTACCAGGCACGGGAATTGAATCTTCAGAACCGATGTACATTACTCTTATTTCGCCCTTTATAATTGTTATTTCTCCAGTATTAACAAGCCTTTTTCTAATCCTTATCTATAGAGATGTGAAAAATTTTTCACTTGAAAATTTAAATACTGCTATAGAAGATTTACCTGATAAGGTGAAAGAACAAATTTTAGAAAATTTGAAAAATTTAGACAACCACTTTTCGAAAATACTATCAATAGAATAAAATCAAAAAGTAACAAATTATAAATTTCTGCTATTTATATTATTTTAAAATAACTCTATTTATGACTTGAAATATGACGCAAATAGCCGATCAAAGTCGAAAATACCTCTTTAAAGTGGTAATAGTTGGTGATGGGGGGATTGGAAAGAGCACTATGATACAAAGACTAATAACAGGACAATATATTCCAATGAAAGTGACGATTGGAACAGATTTAACTACATTTTCTTCCAAAATCGAGGAGAACGAAGTTAAGTTGCAAATATGGGATTTTGCTGGTGAAAAACGTTTCAGATTTTTTCTCCCGAATTACTCACGTGGAGCCAAAGGATGTTTGTTATGTTATGATATTACAAGATATAGCAGCTTCCAGAATTTATCTGAATGGTACGAGATTATAAAAAGGAATGCGGGTAATCCAATCTTTATACTTGTGGGATGTAAACATGATTTAGCAGAGTTAAGAAGGTCAGTTTCTAAAGAACAAGCAAAAAAATTTCAAGAACAATACAATATTCCGTATTTTTTTGAAACATCTTCAAAAACAGGATATCATAATGGGCCGATCTTCGAAAAGCTAAGTCGAACAATACTTGAATTTCATAGAGATTAATGTTTTTTTTGAAAAGTTATAAAAAAAATAAGGATCAATTTGCAGATCCTATAAATCTATTCTAGCAAATCTTTAAATTCATCAATATTTAATTCCAAATATTTTGCTGAAATAAGATCCCTACCTATAAGAGTTTTAAAATTTTTCTTGCGTTTATTATTAAGAAATTTTTTCATTTCACTTAAATCTGGTTCTTTATTTGTTATTTCTAGATATTTCTTTTTTATAGCATGATCAACGATCTTTTGTCCAACATCAGTTCTTATAATTAAGAATGCTTCTCCTGAACCTTTAGGAGCACCCCACGGACTGTATGAAATATCAGAAAATTCGCCAGAAAAATCAGTACAATATTTACAACCTGTCATACCTCCAGAGGAACATGCCATTGCTATTTTTACGGAAGTACGTTCTGCACCAGTGTTAAAATCCGATACTAAAATCTTTCCTAAACCTTGAAGATGACATGGATTAGCTAATATGCCAATATCTCTTTTCTTATCTAAATAAGCCTTTCCAATACCCGTAATAAGGGGGCCTGCGTTATCCATCGTGGCTTTGGGTATATACTTTTTAGCATCTTTAGCATTATCAACAACAATAGGTAATGCAACTGGTGGTTTTTTACTTTTTGGTTCACTTAACACAAAATGTTTTACAACACCAGATTCAAAAGCAGCTAAGACTAAATTATATAAAATATCATCTTTAGTTTTTGATTTTACTTGGATGATATCTTTATAGACTCCTATTGCTAAATCAACTCTGGTTTGACCGAATAATTTTTCTTCGATTTCTGAAACAGGTAAAAAACTTCTTGGACAAGCATTATAGCATAGTCCTACAGTTTCAGCACATTCATCAACTACAAATGCTTCTCCAGTTTCGCTATTAAAGTCCATATGGGGACAAAAAGCGTTACAACTTCCACAATGTATACAAAGCCCTGCATAGATTACTTCATTTTCAAGATCTTGACTAGATTTTTCAACTTTCATACTTTAATTTCACAAAAATGATTTTATACGTTATTTCGTAAAATTTTTGATTGCAAATAAATTTAGTGTGAAATTAAATGAAATTTCACACTCTTAAATTTTTAAACGTTAAGAAAGAAAACTATATATTCTATTACAAGAATAGATAAAAGTATGAGTTAAGGGAGATTTTAAGAAATCTTCTTAATATTACTTCAGGTTAGCCAAAAACCTTTTTTTAAAATCCCCATATTTAAGGAATTCTATATAAAATTTTGCTTGATTTCATTAAGTCTTTGAGAAGAATAGAATTTTTATCAATATTATTTGCTCCCAGTAGAATACCATTTTGAGTAAATAAATAAAGACGAAGATTAATATCATATTCTGCAAGAATAACATATTGAATGAGATCATGCTGCTTAATGATTATTTTAGGCGTAAATCCTCGTTTGAATATCATTTTATCTCTAACTCTAAAGATTGCCAACTTTAAAGGTTTCTTTTCCCTATATTCACGCTTTCCAAACTGAATTAGTTCCTTAGGTAATTTTCTTAAATTAATCATCCTCTAATGTTACAATAAAAGCTATAGTTTTAAAAGATATTTCTTAAATATTGAAAACATGAAATTTCTTAAAACAATAAAAAATGGGCTACTTAAAGATTTGATGATTTTTTAACAAAGAATTTCTGTGTGTATAATTTAATCCAAAAGATATTCAAATAACACTCGAATATTATCTTATTTTAAATAGATTCTCATTTTAATATCCAACGATCATCTTTAATTAATATTTTTCAGAAAACTTAAAAAATTATAGATTGGAGGATAAAAATTGGAATATTTAAGAGATTTCTTAGTTTTAAAAGAGGGGGGCAAAGTTTTGTATTGTAGTTCCTCCGAGTTAATTAAAGATGAGATTTTATTTGGTGGATTTCTTGAAGCCATTAATTCTTTCTATAATATCTCTCTTAAAGATGATTTA
>JBHLPZ010000238.1:0-4505 GCA_048885325.1 Candidatus Odinarchaeota archaeon | reverse complement strand
AAATATCTTGAATCTATAGAAATTTCTAAGAACTTGGATAATTTTGAAGGTTTAAATGAAGCTGCATTTTGGCTAGCTGAAATATATTTTAACGAGCAAAATTATGCAAAGGCTATTATTTATTATAAAATGGGATTGGAATGTGCGAATAAATTAGAAATTTCTTCTGATATTGTCATTTATAACCAAAATCTTGGATATTCTTATGAGAGGCTAAGAGATTTTGAAACCGCGATAGAATATTATAATATTGCTCAAAATTTATATGAGAAAGAGGGAGATTATGAAAAAACGTTTGAAATGATTGAGAATATATCATGGGCGCTACACGACCTTGGAAAAATAAATAGAGCAATAACTCGATTAGAGGATTACATAATTTCTTTAGAAAAATCGAATATTATTGAAACAATGGATAAAGCACTTGAAATTATTATCACTATGTGTATTATGGGAGATGATTTGGATAGAGGTACTAAATATGCAAAAAAAAGGTTGCATATAGCAAAAGAAAATTCAGATGAAAGGGCTTTAGCTTATACATACGGTAGTTTAGCAATATTTAGTGATAGATTAGATGAGATTGCTAATGCAATAACATTCAGTGAAAAAGCTATCGAATATGCAAAAAAAATTGATGATAAGGATTTATTAAACCGTCATACTGAAAATATTGAGATCTTTAAAAAGAAACTAATAAGTTAAAGCAAGCTCAAATATAAAACTTAGAACCTATAACTGTTTCACGAAAAATTTAAACCCATTTTTTAATATATTAGAGATTTAGAAAATTTAATCTCACAAAATAAATAAAATAAAAAAAGTTAGATTTTCTTTTTAACATTTAAATTAGTTTAAAGACTATTTTCCCTTTTTCCAAAAATAAATTCCTTGCCCTATTAACCAAAGTATGATAAATACATAAAATGTCCATTCAATAAGATAAACTAACGCATTACGTGCCACCGGTGTATATTCCTGAATTATAAAGCCCCCAAAAAATAGACCCGAAAAAATTCCTGCTAAAATTGCAGTGATTGCTATTAATTTAGAGTATTCAGTGTTAGTATATTGTAAATATCCAAGCAAAATGAAATTAAAAGTCATAAAACTAAGGAAAATGCAAACTGCTATTCTGTGAATTTCATACGCGAGAGTAATTGCTGGATTTAAAGGAAAAATTCCGCCTAATATTAGTCCGATTTGACCTATAACTCCTGTAATTATATATATCAAGGTCAATTTATTAACAATACCATTTTTCTTTAAATCTCTTGTTATATACAGCATAAGAAAAATCGAGAAGATTGCTAATAAAACAATGCCTGTGGAATATGAAATTTGAGCTCCAATTGGTCCAGCCTGTAAATCGCATGAATAATTCGTAAAAATGCTAAAAGAAGGATTAAACGGTAAATAAAGCATCAATGATATTAACAAACCTGCTCCCGTAAATATGACTGCTAAAAAAGCAAAATATGCACCATTAAATTTTTCAAAAAATCCCATAATTCTTTTTAACTCCTTTTATTTTAATTTAACATTGGATTTCTTTATTTGATTTTTGTTAGATTTTCCGAATCGATTCGCTGAATCTTAGCATATTTTAAAAAATTCATTATATACTAAAAAATAACGAATTCTCTATTATTCGGTTTCATTTATAAATTAGATTTCATTCGTATTTAAATATTTCGGTATTAATCGAATAATAGAAATCAGAATTTTCAAAATAACTTTAATAAATTTAAAATAAAAATATAAATTTATATGAATCGATTCGATCTAATTTAATAAAATAATATAGAAGCAATAAGATTTTTAATATACTCGACTTTTTGTTATTCGTATTATTAATAATACTTATAAACTTGAATTGATTCTATTAAAATAAGTAAAGAGAAAAAAAGAGGAGTAGTAAGTAATAAAAATTTGTTTTTTAACATTCATTAAATTGTCTTAAAGGTAGCTGTTATGGAAGAAAATCAAATAAAGCCAACAATAGATATGTCAGTTTTAACAGGGATACGATTTAGAATATGGGGTCTATTAAACGTATATCCTGAATTAAGTTTTACTGAATTAGCGAAAAAATTAGGAAAATCAAAATCTACAATACATCCTCATTTGCAAAAATTAATCGAGTTTGGAATTGTTGAAATTTCTAAAAGAGAACATATTAGAGCCAATATAGAAGCCCATTATTATTCTCTAACTCCTAATGCTGATGAAATAACCAGTATACCCGCTTATGATCTATCACAGGGTTATAATAAGGAATATGTTCAAAAGATTTCTAAATCAGGAAAATCTCTAATAATTTATCATAGAAAGCTTTTGGATAATTATATCAAATTCTTGGCATACTTAGCAGAAACTGATTCTGATGATATAGTAGAAATTAGAAAAAAAATTTATAAAACGGTTGACTATACAAAACTCGATATTAGTCATTTTTTTGGGGGTCTTTTCTTTTTTACTGAGAATCAATGGAAGAGATGGCAAAAACTACTTTTTAAATCAGCTATAGAATTTGAAGAACAGTGTATCAAGGAGCAAAAGGAAAACCCTAATCAAGAAAAATATATTTATTGGTTTCACATGGGCATACCTGTTAAAATTCTATTTGAAGAATTGGATTTAAAAAAATTTACAGATAAAAAATAAAAACATATTCTTTTTATTTCAAGCAATAAATCTTATTTATTTACCTTTTTATAGATGATGCTCTTTTTATTCATTCTTATTGGTTTATAAGACTCTTTTGCTCTTCTTAATCCTTCTATTCGCAAATCTTGTTCCCTATTAATATAAACAGCATCAGCACAGCAATTTTTTAAGAAGTAGTTATTGATTGCTTGATAAGAACCTCCATATTCTGCATGAGCTTTCTCAATATGAATCACTAAAGTTCTTTCATTTAACATTTCACCAAACGTGTAAGCAGCACGTTTATCATCTACGCATAGTAACCCACCGCTAAAACTAAGGGTGTCAAAAATTATTTAAAGCTTAAATCTTTAATATATAATCTTTCTTTTCAAGAGGTTAACTGATTCCATTTAGATTGAAAGGACATTATTTAAATAAATTTTTAAATTGCTACTATTTAAATAACATTTGAAGTGAAGTTTGGTATGAAAACGATAAATTTAACGATATTTGCCCCTGATCCTGAAAAAACTCACTCAAGAGGAGTAAAATATATCCTTGAGATGGATGATGGCGGATCAATCATTGATGCTTTAAGCAAAATTGACAAAAATATAATGGAACATCCAAATGAATCCGTATTTCCATTATACAAAGGTTTAATTCATAGTTATCTCCAACTTATCTGGGATGTTGAAGAGAATAAGATTTATGATGATTGTGGTGTCGATGCATATGGTCCCAATAAGGAATTTATGCCTTTAAGGAACGATATTGACTTTAGTCTGATTCCGAACTCTGACATTACAATAAGTGTTCATGCTGATTGATGAGCCGACAATATGAAAGAGCGATTCGATTTTGGAACATTTAAGAAAATCATTCGAAATAAATACGGAAAAGATAATAAAACATTTGCTCACTATTTTAGTTTAAAAAGGAGATAATTTGAAAAGTTGGGATGAATTCTTTCAAAAAAGATTAGTGAAAGAATGACCATAGGATTGTGTCCTATAACATATATACCTATAACGTAAATAATAAGACTTTAAATATGTAATTCCTTTAAAAATTATCTTACAATAAAGTAAGTGTTTTAATTCAATGCGATCTTAAAACTACATGTCCAGAAAAAGATAAAATTTAGTGAAATATTATGAAGTATAAATGCAAAATATGTGGGAATGTCTTTAAAGCAGAAAACCTAAATGTTACTTGTCCAAGATGCAATAAAAATGGAGTTGTTCCCTATGATGAACATTTTTATATGCTATTAATTTCTTTGGGCTTAATAGTAATATGGTTATCTATTGGCACACCTATTTTTACTCTTTTTCATTTAGGTATATATTGGATTTTGGCAGGGACTATTATAGTAGGATCTCTTGCTCTTATGGAATTAATTTTATGGATTGTAAATAAGATAAAATCTCCTAAGTATTTTATTGATAAATCAACTAAAGAAGTACATTATTATGAATGAAAGAAGTATAAGCACCAATATTATCTATCCTTCCTTAAGCGGAAAAGGGATTTTGATTTCTTTAATATTCCCTTTTAACATAATTAAAGATTTGTAGGCCTTCAATTCATTTTTTACCGTTATACAGGAAGGAAGAGATCAAATGATCTCCTTTTTATATCTTTTTTTGATTTTTCCAGTTTTTCCTTCATTTCTATTAATTCTTTTAGCTTTTTCTCATCGATCCCATTAGGATTGTTGATTTGCTTGTCCAATAATTCCATAGCTTCATCTACCTTCTTTAACATCTTTTTTCTTGACGGTGACACTTAGATCCCTCTTTACTTGTTATCGTATATTTAAGTAAGGAGATTATAAATAATTTACATTT
>JBHLPZ010000237.1:1732-4507 GCA_048885325.1 Candidatus Odinarchaeota archaeon | reverse complement strand
AGTTGATAAATCAGAAAGAATTAACGCAATCAATTCAGCATTAGATAATTATGAAATAATTGCTAATTATAATATAATCCCGGGAATTTATTTATCATGTGATCCTAATGAATTAATTTCAAAAGCAGATCAACTAAAAGAAATTATTTCCCTTCAAAAGATCTATAAATCAAAAGTTTATACGCTAGATTCTACTGCAAGTCCAAAATCAAGTGTTTTAAATAGTGCAGATTACCCAAATTGGTGGATCCCGGCTATAGGTGCGGAAAATCTAGCTTATGATGGCTCTGGAGTAAGGGTTGCGGTAATAGATTCTGGTATTTATGATCATCCAGATTTAAATCTTATATTAAGTCGAAATTTTGTCTTTGGGGAAAGTCAATTTGAAATAAATGATACCAATGGGCATGGTACACATTGTGCGGGGATAATTGGTAGTGATGGAGGTAGTTCAGGAGGACAATATAAAGGGGTTGCTCCGGGAGTATCCTTAATTAACGCAAGAGCAGGAAATGCTGCAGGATCTTTAGAAGAAGGTGATGTTATTAATGCAATTGATTGGTGTGTTCTTCCCACTGCTAGTGGAGGTGCTGATGCAGATATTATATCTATGAGTTTTGGAGGTGGCGGCCCAGATCCAAGTGAACCTTTTACAAAAGCAATTGAAAGCGCTGCTCAAAACTATGCAGTAATCTTGGTATCATCAGCAGGTAATTCTGGCCCAGATTATTTTACTGGGGGAACGCCAGCTTCAGGATCTTATGTAATTTCAGTAGGAGCTAGTGATAGTAAAAATGAACTTGCTTTCTTTAGTAGCTGGGGTCCCACATATTCCTATATAGGGTTTCCTGATGTACTAGCACCAGGAGTAGATATTATTTCGACAGAGGCACCAAACTCAGTGATTTCTGATGAACAACGTTATAAACAAGAATATTTTGATTACTCTGGTAATGCAGATTATATCCCTCTAAGCGGAACGAGTATGTCTTGCCCCATGGTGGCTGGAACATTAGCGATCTTAAAAGATGCTTATCCAACCATTAATCCTGGGACTGCAAGGATTGCTTTATTAGAAGGAGCAAGTAAATTGGCAGATCACAATTTCCTGAAATATGGTGCTGGCATTATCAATGTTTCTAAATCATTAGAAATTCTAAACCAAAATGTCATAGAAAAAGGGGATGTAAATAATATCACTAAAATATTTCCAGATGAGATACCAATCAAACCATATGACCTATTACATTTCCCGGGCGATCATCTGACATTCAATTTGACTTTACTCGCAGGCATAGGGATTACATATGATATAAATATCCCAGCAAGTGTTGATGGACTCTCCATTTCTTTAGATAAATCTCAAATTTCGTTTACTAATGTTAGTGTTGGTATTATTTCACTTGATATTAAAATAAATAAGGATGCGGAACCTGGTATTAGAACATTTGAACTAAATGTAACCTCAGGATCTACATTATATGATTCAATTGAGATTTCAATTAATGTGAAACTCCCAGAATACAAAATACTAATGGAGTCATATCATGGTTTAAACGATTGGTTACCAGAACTTTCTTTTTATCAAATGAGGTTTTATGATGCAATGGATTACCTTTCAAAATTAAATATTTCAATTGATTATGGTGCAGAATATTGGACGCCTTATTATAATAAGGATACTGATAATTCAATTTTAACTGAAGAAAAATTAGCCCAATACGATTTAGTCGTATTACAGAATCCAATATTGCCTTATAGTCCATTGGAGATGAATAATATTAAAAATTATTTTGATACTGGAGGTAATATTCTTTTCCTTGGTACAAGATATCAAGATCTTTGTTCAGAGAATTTAAATGAATTATTTAATCACCTTCAGCTTGGTCTTCAAATTAATGAGGAAAATATAGATTATACAACTTGGCTAGGTATTGGATTTCAAACAAACACAGGAAGCGTTAATAGTTTAAATTACTCTGCAATTTTTAATGGAGTTGATAAATTTGCATGGTCTTATGGAAATACATTTACTACTTTGGGAAATATAGACTCAATTGCTTCAATTGGTGATAGAACAGTTGCGGCAGTTTATGATGAGTCAATTCCAGGGAAAGGGAAATTTGTTGCATTTGGCGACCTACATTGGTTAACAAATTCTTTTACAGAGTTAAATTATCAACAAGATCACACTAATTTGCTTACTAATTTAATAGGATATTTTTTTGGCCAAGAGGACATCTCTATTAAATTAGCATTAAATGCCCATTGGACATCAAATCCTCAAATCAATTTTTCTGTATATGTAAAAGACCAAATAACAGATCTTCCCATAGCCTCTTCTATATTGAATTCGAATTTGACTTTAACTGTAGAGAATGATGGATATTCAGAGAACATAGTATTAAATTCACTTTTCAATGGAATAGCTGTAAATTATACATATAGCTTGCCAAATCCAAGTGATAAACCCTATGTTATTACAGTAAACTTAACTCTAGGATCAAAAATATATACTAAAACAACAAAAATCCTATATTACGATACCAACAAAATGCCTCAGATAAATTTATTAACAATGACTAGTCCAGTTTCCAGAGATGGTAGTCCATTGTCAATTACAGCTCAGCTAGATCAAGCTAATTATGATGTTACGGCATATATGAGTTTATATTCTTTTGGGGTTGATTATTATGATCCCTCATATTACCTTACTCACCCTCTCTATAATTCTAGGAAAACTTTGAATAAGACGCTTAATTTTAACAATGTACC
>JBHLPZ010000237.1:0-1632 GCA_048885325.1 Candidatus Odinarchaeota archaeon | reverse complement strand
TCCTGATTATTATGTTAAAAAAGAAGAAGAAATCTCGATTGAAAAAAGTGAGTACAGAAGCTCCAGATGAGTATTATCAACCATATATGCCACAGGAATACAAACCCTATCAACCTTCAGCCTATTGTCCTTACTGTGGGTTCAAATTAGGAACGTTTAGAAACTTTTGTCCAAGTTGTGGAAAATCGCTTCAATTTAAGGATTAATTATCCTCTTTTTTATTTTTAATTATTTTTAAATTACTAATACCGTTCCATCTTTTTGTCCTATATAAGCTTTTGAGGTCATCTTTATAAAGAGTCCACAATCCACTACTCCAGGTATGCTTAAAAGTCTTTTTTCCAGTTCCATTGGATTTTGTATAATATCAAAATCAACATCTATAATAAAATTCCCATTATCAGTTATTAAAGGTCCAGATTTTGCTTTAGCCATTCTAAGTTTAGGTTTTCCACCTAATAATTCCATTTTTTTCATAATGGGAGTACGTCCCATTGGAATAATTTCAACTGGAACTCCGTTTTTCCAATTTTCTCCTAAATTTTCTGACTTTTTTCTAAAGTCTGCTATAATCACCAATTTCTTTGAATTAGAAGCAAGAATTTTTTCTTGAACTAAGCAACCTCCTCCTCCCTTTATTAAATTTAAGTTATTATCAATCTCATCAGCACCATCAAAATCTAAATCAATTTCAGGGAATTGATCGAGAGATGCCAAAGTCAAATCATTTTCCAAAATTAAATCATAGGATTGAAAGGAGGAGGGAATACATTTTAAGTTTAAATTATTGCCTTTATTTAGTTCCCCTAATTTTTTTACAGCATATACTATCGTAGAACCACTACCAATACCAATAACCATATTATTTTTTACATTATCTTCTACTGCTTTTATAGCAGCTTTTCTTTTTCCAAGTTCTATTAAATCATCACTCATCTAAATTATCCCTAATTTTCTTATAATAAATTCAAAATTCTTATGGCCAAATAGGCGGCATTATCACCGCTATCTATTCCCACACATGCTACTGGAACACGAGGAGGCATCTGAACAATTGATAATAATGCATCTAAGCCTCCCAATTTAGCACTAACAGGAACTCCAATGACAGGTTTTTCTGTTTTAGATGCTATAACCCCTGGTAATGCTGCAGATAAACCCGCAACAGCAATGTAAACGAGTGTTTTAGAAGATTTTAAATAATCATCTAATTTTTCTGGATCTCGATGGGCAGAAATAATTTGCAAATCATATGGTATATTATTCTCTTTTAAAATTCTTTCAGCCTTTTCATAAACCTCCTTATCAGATGTACTACCCGCAATTATTGAAACTAGCGTTTTATTATTAATATCTGCGCGTGAATTAGTCATATTTTATCTAAAATTTTTAAAAATAAAAATAATTCTAAAACACCCTTAATAATTATGTAATAAATTATCAAAAAGCTTCATATAATTATCAATATTTCCACTTAACATTATCAAAAACTTTAATATCTCTATATAATTTCTTATTGCAAATAAAAAATTTATTAGAAATAAATTAAAAACACAGTAAAAATCAAGAGGTTTAATCTAAAATGGAAACTAAAGAAGTATGGCTTATTGATTACGCCAGAACAGGTTTTTC
>JBHLPZ010000236.1:0-4528 GCA_048885325.1 Candidatus Odinarchaeota archaeon | reverse complement strand
TAAAATCAAGTTCAGTTTTAATATCAATAGCCACAAGGATAATTTTAGTTTCATGAAAAATCGATTTGTCTTCAGTTTCCAACCATCGTTGATTTTCTTGCCCAGCTAAATCAAAAATTCCAATATCTTCATTTAAACCCGGTAATCTAAATATTAATGATTCTTCTCCATATGTTGGCTCTAATGCATATTCCAAAAGCTTAGTAGAATTTTCTCCTTCGAAAAAGACTTTTCTGAGAGTAGTTTTACCTGCACCTGAAGGTCCAACGATAATAATTTTTTTACTCATTCTAAGATTCGATTTCTTTATTTAAATAATAAAAATCTTTAAGTTTTGATCTTATTTGACCTACAATCAAAATTAATTTATTTGCGGTTAATGTTTCAGAAATACAAATTAAATATTTAAGTCCATATTTTGATAATTTAATATCATTCAGTATAATGTTAAAATTATTATAACTAGAAAGAATTAAATGATCAATATTTCCAGTATTAGTCATGTCTTCAAACGTTTGAGTGACTAACGCAATCAGCTTGTGAGTATGATTAATCATAACAGTATTAAAATCTTGAGACATAGTTTGTACTATTATACTATTATTTAAATTAGAGATAAAAAACATTGATTTCATATGATTTTTAACCTCATATTCTAAAATTTTATTTAATTCTGTTGTCTCTTTTGATGAGCTACTTAAAATCTCATAGAATGCATTATATAAACTGTAAATTAAATCAGGATGAATACTTGTGTTATAAATAGGCAAATTGAATTGTTTTTGTAAACTTTTATTGATTTCATCTAAAGTTTTATAATCAATCTCCTTACCAGTTAAGTCAATTTTATGGAGAAATATTATTACTTTCGCAAGTAAAAAGTTTTTTTTGATAATATTTAGTATCTTTTGAATTTCATCAATAATTTCTCCAGATTGGGAAATCCAGCTTGGATAATCAAAAATATAAACAATATAATCTGTATTTTCAAAAGCAAGCTTATGTTCAGAATCATCTTCATTATCTAATAAAAAATTTAATTCCTGACCTGAAGAATCAAACAAACCGAGTTTTAAATCTAACCACGAATATACATTAGGAGTTATACCTCGAGTTGGTTCCAGTGGATTATATAGAAGATCTTTAGGATCCATACCTTCAAATATTATCTTTTTAATACTTGTTTTCCCTGTACCAGCCTTACCTAATAATAAAATCTTTTTAGTGGTAGTTTTTCCGAAAAAAACTCCAATATTTTCTAGAAAATAATCATTTCGCTCACTTTTCTCAATTTTAAAGAGATTTTTACTAAATTCAAGTAATTGATTTTTTAATTTAAAGATATTAATTTTTTCTTTTTCTTCTAAAATAATAGAAACGATCTCATAACCAACTGTAGCGACGCGAGTCTTATCGCAATATGATATGATAGTTTTATTATTATAACTAGTATCTATCAATTCTTGCTTTTCAAAATCTTGACTATAAGCAAAAGTCATATAAATTTTATTTATTAAGTCAGTTTTAAGATCTAAATTCTCAGGGTATTTAATTTCTATAATTGACCCCATCTTTGGATCCCAACTAAAAAGAACACATCCAAGAATCATAATAATAATCCTAATTATATAAATGAAATACTGGTTTGTCAAAACTTAAATTTAAATAATTTATAAAAAATGTTATATATAAACGTATCTATGAGAAAATAATCAAAATAGAGGAAAACTGATTAATAGATATAATTTTTTTGCTATTTATCTTGACAAATAGTGAATTTAAAATGAAAAATGTATATGTTGTCGAAGATAATGAAAAGAACATGAAATTATTTCGAGCAATACTAAAAACGATACCGGAAATTGAGGTTTTTGAGGAATCTCAAGGAGATTTAGGATTTGAATTAATAAAAGCTGGTAATCCAGATTTAATAATATTAGATATTCAATTACCAGAAATGAATGGAATTAAAATCTGTAGCGAATTAAAAAAGATTGATAAGTTTAAAAATATCCCATTTATAGCTGTTACTTCATTTGCTATGAAAGGGGACAAAGAACGAATTTTGTCGGCTGGTTTTAATGATTACGTATCAAAACCAATAAAGGTACAAGAATTTAGAGAATTAGTTAAGCGCTATTTAAAACTCTAATATTGTTCAAGCAATTGAAAAGGGTATTCTTTCTATGAATCAACTTATTAATGAAACTAATTGTTATTAAACAGAAATTTCAAATCAAAATGAAATGATATAATATGTTTGAAAATAAAAAAATAATTATAGTTGGTCCGTCAGGTACAGGAAAGACAACAATAAAGAAGGTCTTCTTTGAAATGGGGAATCCTTTAAAATTCCTTAATACTGGCTTAGAACCTACACGGGGTATCGATTCGAAAATATATTCTTTTTTTGATATCAATCTAGGAGTTTTTGATTTAGCTGGGCAAGAAAATGAAAATTGGTTCAAAAATGATAAGAAGATATTCAATAATGCTAATGTAATTATTTGCGTTCTTGATGTTAATGCATATTTAAAAGAAATTTTAGATTTCATAAGAAATCTTATTAATATTTATAAAGATTTGAAATTAAGTAATTGTATAATAGCTGTATTGCTACATAAAATTGATTTAATTGATAAATTACATCTGCATCATAAACTAAAAGCCATACATGATTTTGTAGAAAAACTAAGAAATAACGATATTGAATTGTTAATTTTTCCAACATCAATAGCAAAAGAATATTTTCTCGAGACATATGATTCTATTTCAGAAATCATCAATAAAATAGTTAAACACAAAAATTTTTCAAGAAACAAATCTATATTTCAAGATTTCCGAATTGATCTAGAAATTATTTTTAATTATGATGTTCAAAAACAATATAAAATTCAGGAGCTTTTTTATGACTTAAATTTATCATTTAAAGAGGCTGTTTCTCGCCTCAATGGATTGAAAGAATTAGGCTTTATAGAATTATTGGAAAGTAGTAAAGTTTTCCAATTAACTGAGAAAGTAAATTTCTTTAAATTTGGACTAAAACAAAAAAACATAAATGAAAATCAAATTAAAATCAATAAAATACTTGAATCTCTATTCTACTTTTCTAATTTAAAGAAAAAATAAAAAAATAATAGTTAGATTATAATAAAGAACGAAAGTTCTATGCACTTCCCCAGAAGTTGATTCTGTATCCGCCTGCCATTACGCGCCATACATTTCCAGAATGGTATAAAAACACATCGATTCTTCCATGATCTCCATAACAAATATAAGTTTCGTACCAAGAATATGAATTTACACGATAAATTTCATATTTTAACCATGTATCACCAAAATGTAGATAAATCGCATTTTCGTATATATGCATTTCGCTAGGTCCTTCGTAGCGAAGATCCAAATATCTTGATTTTACAGTGCCATCAAATACTGTTGGTTTTGCAGATACGATAGGAAGAACAATGTATGATGGATTATCATCGTCATGATAAATTGTATTTTCAGCGCTAAACATCTCTGTTTCTTGGTATAAAACTCCACCAGTATTAAGATTTCGATCATGTTTAGGGAAGTTACTACTGGAAATGTCTACTCGTATTTTGTGTCCTGCTTTAAATACTTGACAAATATCTCCCATACTTATTGTAAATTCATAAACTTCACTTGGATTACCTGACATTAATTCGGGAATTGCCATTGAATTACGATACCTCGCTCTTATTATCCCATCACCAACTAACATTAGTTCTCCAGTAGGAAGAACATCTATAAGCTTAGCAGTAAAATCTGTGTCAGTGCAATTTGAAGAAGCACTGAGAAAAACCTTGATAGGGCCTGCTATTTCAATATCTTCAGTTAATTCTGGACTTGTATAGCTTATAATATCATCTCGACCAAGTACTACAGGTGTTTGATCCTTAGATCCCGCAGGTAAACCTAGATTTCGTCCACCCCAGGTTAATACTGGATCCATTGGATCATAGACGTAACTTATTGAACTTTCAAATTCTCCACTTGGAGAAACATCAAGATCTCCATTATCATGCATATAATAAGGAGTGTATTCAATATTGCCAGGTGGCCATTGGTCTGCCCAACGCCATTCATCATCTCCAAGACCATAATACCATACTGGAGGCTCATCCATTACACCGGTATCTACACCTTTTAGCCAATAGTCAAACCATTTATAATAAGGATCATATGGCATAGTACCTAAACCACCATGAGTCCCAGGTAGCACGAAAAGTTTCTGATTGCCTAAGTGTTGTAGATTAACAAATGCATCTACTGAACATCTTGAGAAAAAGTCAAACCATCCGCCTACGTGTAGTATAGGGATGTCAATTGTGTCTTGGACATTGAGTTTATCTCTAAAAGCATCTTGGCTAGGATGTCTTATTATCTCATCCCCAAATGGTTGCATGATGCTGAAACTTGGTTCTCCGCCAACTAAAGGAAGATTCATCCATGTATATGAATCCACAGCTCGATAACCTGGAACTGTAGATGTATGGGTCATCAT